>CAYMYD010000018.1:0-2632 GCA_964394535.1 uncultured Propionivibrio sp.
GCATCATCAGCCTGCCGAAAATGAAACTGCTCGACAACAAGGAAATGTCGATTGCTGCCCAGATTCTCGGCGCCTCGTTCATTCTGATGATCGCCAAGCTCGGCACGATGATGGGTCCGTCGATTGTCAAGGTTTTCCACGAAGGCTGGGCCTTGCTGTTTCAGGAGGTCGGCCACTTCATGGGCACCGTGCTCTTTGCCCTGCCGGTCGCGGTTCTGCTGGGCCTGAAGCGCGAAGCTGTCGGGGCTACCTACTCGATCAGCCGTGAAAACAATCTGGCGATCATCGCCGAGAAATATGGGGTCGAATCAGCGGAAAGTCGCGGAGCCATCGGCGTCTATATCTGCGGGACGCTGTTCGGTGCAATTTATCTGGGGCTCCTGGCCAGTGTGCTGGGCAGCCTGAAAATCTTCCATCCGATTGCTCTGGCCATGGGCGCGGGCGTCGGTTCGGGCAGCATGATGGCCGCCGCCGCCGGGGCGCTGGCTTCGGTCTTCCCCGATTTCAAGGAAGACATCTTCATCTTCGCCGGAGCCGCCAATCTGGCCACCAGCCTGCTCGGCACCTTCGTCTGTGCCTTCATCTCGCTGCCGCTGACGGCAAGAATCTACGAGTGGATGGAGCCGAAAGTCTTCGGCAAAAACTCTGCTGTCCTCGCTGAAAAACAAGGAGAAACCAAATGACTTTTTCCAAAAATCTCATCACCCTGTGCTTTGTCGGCCTGATCACCTACGTCGGCAATTACATCAGCTACCTCGCCATGATGAAGCCCAACTCGCCGCCGTTTGACCCGCTGGGTGCCTTCCTCGGCATGGTGGTGATCATCGCCCTCGCCCTCGCCGGCTGGCTGCTGAGCAAGCACGTCAAGATCAAGCTGGAATCGCCCACCGTGATCTGGATTTCCGTCCTGGCACTGCTCGTCAGTTCGCCGATCTTCCCCGGCAACCAGTGGGTCGCCAGCGTCACCAAGCACGTCAGCTTCATGGCCATCACCACGCCGGTCCTGGCCTACGCCGGTCTCTCGCTGGGCAAGGACATCACCAAATTCAAGGAACTCGGCTGGCGGATCATCATCGTCTCCCTCCTGGTCTTCACCGGCACCTTCGTCCTTGCCACGCTGTTTGCCCAGATCATGCTCCATCTGAACGGAACCATCTGAAACAATGACCATCAGCGCACTCCAACTCTTCACCATCGGCATCGGGCCTTCCAGTTCGCATACCGTCGGGCCGATGCGCGCCGGATGGATGTTTGTTTCGGCACTGTCCAAACGTGGCATCCTGAGCCGCACGGCACGGCTGCGGATCGAACTGCACGGCTCGCTGGGTGCCACCGGAAAAGGTCACGGCACGGACATGGGGGTCCTCCTCGGCCTGTGTGGCGAAACACCGGAAACCTGTGACCCCGACCTGATCGAACCCCGGCTGAACGACATTCGCAGCAAACAGCGCCTGCCGCTCGCCGGAAAACATGAAATCCGTTTCGTCGAAGCCGAGGAACTCCTGTTCCTGCCGGACGAGACCATGCCGGAGCATCCGAACGGCCTGCGTATCGTCGCTTTTGATCCAAGCGGTACCGTGCTGCATGACACCCGCTATCTCTCCACCGGCGGCGGTTTCGTCGTCGAGGCCGGGGTCAGCCAGAACGATGAAAGTATCGCGCCACCGCCCTACCCCTTCACCACCGGCGACGAACTGATCGCGCAATGCCATGCCCACGGCCTGTCGATTGCCGAAATCATGCTGGCCAACGAAGCGGTGTTTCGTCCGGAAGCGGAAACGCGCCGTGCCCTGCTGCGCATCTGGGACGCCATGCAGCAATGTGTCCGGCGCGGCATCAGCAGCCGCAATGAAATCCTGCCCGGGCCGCTGAAAGTCAAGCGCCGCGCGCCGAGCCTGTTCGTCGAACTCAGCGCTCGTCGACGTGGCGGTCATCAGGACGATCTCGACGGCATGGACTGGCTGAATCTCTACGCCATGGCCGTCAGCGAGGAAAACGCCTCCGGCGGACGCGTCGTCACCGCACCGACCAACGGCGCGGCCGGCATCATCCCGGCCGTCCTGCACAACTACATGCGTACCAGTTTTGACACCAGCGACATGGCCAGCATCAACTATCTGCTGACCGCTGCCGCCATCGGCATCATCTACAAGCTCAACGCCTCGATTTCCGGGGCCGAAGTCGGCTGCCAGGGCGAAGTCGGCGTCGCCTGCTCGATGGCTGCCGCAGCCCTCTGTGCGGTTCAGGGCGGCACGCCGGATCAGGTGGAAAGTGCTGCCGAAATCGGCATGGAACACAATCTGGGCCTGACCTGTGACCCGGTTGACGGTCTGGTGCAGATTCCCTGCATCGAACGCAACGCCATCGGAGCTGCCAAGGCGGTCAATGCCGCCCGCATGGCCCTGCGCGGCGACGGCACGCACTATGTCTCGCTCGATACCGTCATCCGCACCATGCGCGAAACTGGCCGCGATATGCACAAGAAGTACAAGGAAACCTCGGAAGGCGGCCTCGCCATTCATATTGTCCAGTGCTGACTTCACTTTCCATGAAAAGGAACCCATCATGATCCCCCAATCCCTGATCGACGCCATGATCGACTGGCGTCATCTGATTCACGCCAACCCGGAAA
>CAYMYD010000018.1:2732-18978 GCA_964394535.1 uncultured Propionivibrio sp.
ATCGGTAAAACCGGTGTGGTCGGCACGCTGCGACGTGGCCAGGGGCCGAGCCTCGGCCTGCGCGCCGACATGGACGCGCTGCCGCTGGCCGAAAAGAACGAGTTTGCCCACTGTTCGCGCACGCCGGGCAAGATGCATGGCTGTGGTCACGACGGCCACACCACCATGCTGCTCGGGGCCGCTGTCGCCCTCGCTCAGGATAAAAACTGGCAGGGCACGCTGCACTTCATCTTCCAGCCCGCCGAGGAGTTCGGCGGTGGCGCACGCAAGATGATCGAGGACGGCCTCTTCGAGCGATTCCCCTGCGACAAGGTTTTCGCCATGCACAACTGGCCGAGCGCGCCGCTGGGGCAATTCCTCATCAATCACGGGCCGATGATGGCCTCTTCCGACAACTTCGAGATCAGCATCCAGGGCAAGGGGGCTCATGCCGCCATGCCGGAGACCGGGGTCGACGTGCTGGTCTGCGCCAGTCAGATCCTCCTCGCCCTGCAAACCATCACCAGCCGTCGCCTGTCGCCGCGTGAAACCGCCGTCGTCAGTGCCACGCAGATGCACGGTGGCGGCGACGCCTACAACGTCCTGCCGGACAACGCCTTCATCCGCGGCACCGTGCGCTGCTTCTCGAAGGCCACGCAAAGCCGCATCCAGCAGCTGATGGTTGAACTGGCCGAAGGCATCGCCCGTGCCAACGGGGCCAGCGCCACCGTCACTTACGACGCCGCCTATGCGGCCACCGTCAACGCGGCTGCCGAAGCCGATCTGGCCATTGCCGCCGCCCGCGCCGTCAGTGGTGAAGCCATGGTGATCACCAATGCCGACCCGGCCATGGGTTCGGAAGACTTTTCCTTCTTCCTTGAACGCGTCCCCGGCGCCTACATCTGGATGGGCACCAACGAAGGCCAGCCCGTCGCCCCACTGCACAATCCGCGCTACGACTTCAACGACAAGGCACTGGGCATCGGCGCGAGTTACTGGGTGGAGCTGGTCAGGCACATCACCAAAGCCTAGCCGCAAGCACCTTATCGGGCAATAGCGCGACTGGCCTGCAGCATGTTGCAGAACAGCGCGCCCTGCTCGATGGCGTCGTCAAGGGCGATGTGCGTATGCGGCAGCGCGTCGAACCACGTTTTTGGCATGTTGCGCTTGGTGCTCTCACGGTATCCCTTGCCAAGCAGCGCCATGGCAAAGGATTTCATGTCCAGCGCCGAATGGCTGAACGGACTCTCTCCGACAAAGCGCATCAGATACCAGTAAACGAACAGGAAATCGAAACCTGCCGGATAAGCAACAAATACCGGACGTCCGGGCAGCGACCTGATCCAACGGACGTAACGAGCCATCGCCGTGGCGGGCGCTTCCGGATTTGTCCGGCAGGCGGCCCAGGCTTCGGGCTGCGTCGCCCACCAGGCGGCGGTTTCAGGATGTGCTACGGCGTCCGGCAGGGTTTCCAGGTTTGCGCTGAAGGTGGCGATGAGTTCTTTTTCGCCGGTATAGGCCGCCGAAGCGAAACTCAGCATGGAATGCGGGCCGGGAATCGGGCCGTCGGTTTCAACATCGGTACTGAGGTAGATTTCTGGCATGATTCGAAAAGGCCTCGAGAAACGAGAAAAACGTGGAAATTTCCTTCGACTTTATCACCCTGATCGACCACCTGGGCACCTTTGCCTTTGCCATCAGCGGGATTCGTAACGCCTCGGAAAAGAACTTCGACTGGTTCGGAGCCTACATCGTCGGTCTGGTGACCGCCATCGGTGGCGGCACAACCCGGGATCTGCTGCTGCAGGTGACACCGTTCTGGATGGAGCAGCCTTCCTACCTGATCGTCACCGCCATTGCCCTGCTTTCGGTCATCCTGTTCAGCGAGAAGGTGCTGGGCTTCTACAAGACGCTGCTGCTGTTCGACACCATCGGACTGGGGCTGTTTGTGGTGGTCGGGCTGGAAAAAAGCCTCAACGCCGGGTTCCCGTTCTGGGTCTGCATCATCATGGGGACGATTACCGGTTCGGTCGGTGGCGTCATCCGTGATGTGCTGATCAACGAGATTCCGCTACTTTTCCGGCGCGACATCTATGCCCTGGCCTGCGTCTTCGGCGGTATCGGCTACTACCTCTGTCATCTGCTCGACCTGCCCAAGGCCGTTACCGGCATGGTCGCCGCAGGTATCGTCATCCTCACCCGGATCGTGGCCGTGAAGTATCACATCCAGGTACCGACGCTGAAATCGTCGGACTGATCATCAGGGCAGGCGACCATGCGCCTGCCCTGACTTGACGCCTAGAAATAATTCAGCAGCGATGGCGTTGCCACCCTCGGCACATAGTCGGCAATCCACTTGAGTGGCCACAGAATCGTTTCCGGGATCAGCGTCATCACGAACAGCAAGAGGCACTGGGCAACGAAATAAGGCAGGACAGGCATGAGAATTTCCTCCATTCGCACCCTCCCGGCCGCACAGGCGACATTCAGTACCGGCCCCACCGGTGGCGTCAGCAGCCCCAGCACATTAACCAGCACGAAGATGATGCCGAAGTAAACCGGGTCAATACCTGCGGCTTTCAGCAAGGGCAGGAAGATCGGTGTCAGGATGAGGATGGTCGGGATCACGTCCATGGCTGTTCCCACCAGCAGCACGACGATCATCAGCATGAAGTTCAGCAGGAGGGGCCGATCAACCAGGCCGCTCATGGCCGCCGTAATCAACTGGGGCATGCGCGTGATGGTCATGATGTACGCTGCCACCTGGGCGGCAGCGGCCAGGAACATGACCACGCTGGAGGTCTTGGCGGCGGTGGTCAGTGCCCTGAACATGTCGATCACTTTCAGCTCACGATAGACAAAAACACCGACGAAAAGCGCGTAAACCACGGCAACGACGCCGGCCTCAGTGGCCGTGAACACACCACCGCGCAAGCCGACAATGATGATCACCGGCAACAGCAGCGCCCACAGACCACTCAGGAAAACCTGTACGGTTTCCTTCAGGGAGGCTTTGGATGCCTTGGACTGGAGATCATCCTTGCGGGAAACGAAAAACCAGCAGATGCTCATGATGATGGTCAGGTAGATGGCCGGCGCAATACCACCCAGGAACAGCGACTTGATCGACACCCCGGCAGCAACGCCATAAACGATCATCGGTACCGAGGGCGGCATGATCGGGGCGACCATGTTGCCAGCGGCCACCAGACCCGCCGCCTTGGGACGGCTGTAACCGGAATCGGCCATCATCGGGATGAGGATTGCGCCCAGCGCCGCCGTACTGGCGACCGCCGAACCGACCAGGCTGGCGAAGATCAGGCAGGCCAGGATGGTGACGTAGCCCAGGCCACCGCGCACATGGCCGACAAAGATGTTGCAGAAAGCGATGATGCGCTTGGTCAGCCCACCGCGATTCATCAGTTCGCCAGCGATGATGAAGAATGGCAGCGCCATCATGGTGACGCTATCGACACCGCGCATCAGCTGGGCCGCGATAATCTGCGGGTTGGTCGCTGTGCCGCCCATGTGCAGCGCCGTGGCGGCCGAACCGAAGAGCAGGGAAAAGGCGATCGGCAGCCCGAGCATCATCGAACCGCACAAATACACCATAAACAGAATGATCAGATCCACAGTTTTCTCCCTTACTGAATGTTGTCGCTGGTTTCGTAGCGAATGGCCAGCAGTGACTTGACGGTCTCTTTCTCGATGATCAGGCGATACATGTTCGCCAGTGCAATGATGATGATCGAGACGCCGGTGACTACACCGATGCCGTAAACCAGAAAGACAGGAAACTGGGTGGCGACCCAGCGGTCGTGATAGTTCTGGAGAACCAGTTGCCAGCTCCCTCTGGTGAGAATGACCATGACCCAGATGATGCTGGCCTGCACCAGGAAATAGACGATCTTCTGGTAAAGCGCCGGGATGCGGGTGAGAACGCTGTCGATCAGGAGATGCTCGTTATCGCGCATGGCGCCAATGGTCCCCAGATAAACCAGATAGATGAAACAAAGGCGGGCGACTTCTTCCGACCAGGCAAAGCCGGTGGAAAAAAGATAGCGCAGCACCACATTGGCAAAAACCAGAAAGATCATGACGGCCAGAAAAAACGCCATCAGAACCTCTATTCCCCGGAACAGCAAGTCAAATTTTTTCATGTCAACCCTCACAGAGCCTTGAAAAAACCCCCATGACATTCCACGGGGGTTTCCTGAAACGACCTGTCTAATTTATTTGACGGCGCGAATCTTGTCGGTCAGCGGCTTGGCCCAAGCCTGTTCCTTGTACAGCTTGTCGGTCAGCGGCTTGATCATGTCGATGATCTTCTGCTGATCTTCAGCCGAGCAAGGGGTAACGGTCATGCCTTTGCTCTTGAGGTACTGGCGATCCTTGTCGACGCTGGCGGCGTAATCATCCCAGGCCTTGACGGCAGCAGCCTTGGCGGCATCCTTGATGACTTTCTGATGTTCAGCCGGGAGCTTGTCGAGGAAGGTGGCGCTGGCCAGAATTTCCAGTGTGGCGATGATGTGGTTGGTTTCATAGAGGTATTTCTGCACCTCGTTGAAAGCCTGGGCAACCACCGTCACCATGCCGTTATCCTGACCGTCAACAACGTTGGTTTCCATGGCACTGAAGAGTTCACCCAGCGGGATGACCTGTGCGCTGGCACCGAGGTTTTGCGCGATACCGACGTGGATCGGGTTGGGCGGCATGCGGAACTTCTGGCCCTTGAAATCGGCAACCGAGGTCAGTTTCTTGTTACTGGTAAAGGTACGGGCGCTGTTCGGGCCCCAGGCCAGCATACGTACGGAGGGGAACTTCTTCTGGAAGGCATCGTTCATTTCATCGGCGATCGGGCCGGTCCACACCTTCTTGGCATGATCGAGATCACGGTACAGGAAGGGCCAGTCGGAAATCATCATCATCGGGAATTCCTGATTCATCGGGGTGCCGACGATGGCGATCTCGATCGTGCCATTGCGCACACCGTTCCACAGGTCACCTTCATTACCCAGCGTGCCGGAGTGATAGACGTCTACCTTGATAGCGCCGTTCGTGCCTTTTTCGACCATGGGCTTGAACACCTTGTCCATCGCCGCTGCCATCGGATGGGTGTCATTCCAGTTGTCCCCCACTTTGATGCTGATCGGTTTGGCGGCAAACGCACTGCCCATCGCAGCAACCATGATGCACGTCGTCAAAATTTTACCGATTTTCATTGCTTAGCTCCTCCGAGTGAAAAAATAAGAACAGGCCCAAAGCCCAAGGGCCGCAGGGAGTCTCCCTGAGTTACCCATGTACGTCAAGCTTCGGATATCAAAAGCTGTCGCCACGATCTGGCATGACAGAAAAGAGATTTCTGAGATATCAGACCCGGCGCTACCCACACTGAACACCAACAACTCATCGCTTCTGAAAACATCTTCAGGAACCATGATGCTGAACAACAACTTTCTTGTATGGCGGAAGGCTTATCCAGCCATGCAAGACTGCCAAACGAAGCAAGGAAACACACTGCTTTTCAGGACGGCTTGAGAGCAGTCAGCACAGAGTCTATCAGCTTTAATGCGGCATGTATACATTAATGCATGATGGGCAGCCTGCTTAGCATGATGGAGAATAAGTCATTGAATTTTATTCTTATTTTACACGGACGATCTGACTAATCCCTGGCGTTTTGCGGGAGGATCAACTGTCACCCACGCCCAAGCGTCAGCACCACCGGCGTTGTCAGCGCTGCTAGCGCGGTCGATAGCAGCAGGCTACTGGCGATCGGCCCTTCGAGGACACCGAACTGCCGTGACATGAGGTAAACATTGGTGCCGACGGACATCGAGGCGAGCAGCACCACCACGCTGGTTTCCATCGGTGGCAGGTGCAGCAGGCGGGCAATGAGATAGACCACCAGCGGCTGGATCGCCAGTTTCACCACGCTGATCGCCACACTGACCTGCCAGCCCTGACGGATACCGTATTCGGCCAGCCCCATGCCGAGCGCGATCATGGCCATTGGCGAGGCGGACTGCGAGAGCATGCCGAGCGGTTGCTCGATGGCTTCTGGCAAGGTCCAGCCGGTCAGGCTAAAGAGCAGTCCGGCGATGATGCTGGCCACACAGGGATTGGTCAGCACGCTGCGCAGGGTTTTGCCGAAACCTTGCAGCGAAAAACTGCCGTGTCGTGCCCATTCGATGGAAACCGTCACCAGGGTCCACAAAATCATGGCGTTGAAGGCGATGATCAGCGCCACCGAAGGAATCGCCTCGTCGCCCAAGGTCACCTTGGCCAGCGGCAGGCCGAGCAGGACGTTGTTGGAAAAAATCCCGCCCAGCGCAAACATCGACTGCGCGACGCCGTCCAGGGCAAACAGCTTCCAGGCCAGCAGGCGGCCAAGTACAAAAACCACCAGGCAACCGCCGAAAAAGGCGATCATCAGGCGCGTATCGACTGGTGGCAGTTTCTGGTAATCGCTGACCAAGTGGAACAGCATCGCCGGAATCGCCACGGAAAAGACGAATTGCGACAGGCTCTCCGACATCGCTTTCGGCCAACCGGAAAAGCGCATCAGGGCATAACCGACAAAAACCAGGGAAAACAGCGGCATCGCCAGCGCAGCGTGATGCAACAGGGTGTTCATGGGATTGGCCCGGAAAATGAAGTGAGGGGCAGTTTAGCGGGTTCTGAAGGAAAACCACACTCCCGGTGCGCTTGAATACCCCTCGATAAGCAGGGATAATCCCCCGGTTTCACAGTTAGCGGAATCCGGCGCAAGATGGTACGGTCCGCTACGCCCTTGCCTCCTCATGACCCATTACCTGTTCCTCGTCGTCGGTGCCGTGCTTGTCAACAACGTGGTGTTGGTGAGAATCCTCGGCCTGTGTCCGTTCATGGGCGTTTCCAAAAAGCTGGAAACGGCCTTTGGCATGGGAACGGCCACCACCTTCGTACTGACCGTGGCCACTGGCGCCAGCTACGTCATCGATCATTTCCTGCTGATACCGTTCGGGCTGGAATACCTGCGCACCCTGGCCTTCATCGTCACCATTGCTGCCATCGTGCAACTCACCGAGATGGTCATCCAGAAAACCAGCCCGGTGCTGCATCAGGTGCTGGGCATCTACCTGCCGCTGATCACCACCAATTGCGCGGTACTGGGCGTGCCGCTATTGAACGTCGCCAACGGCTACAACTTCATCGAGTCGCTGCTCTTTGGCGCAGGCAACGCGATCGGGTTTTCGCTGGTGCTGATCCTCTTTGCCGGGATGCGCGAGCGCATCGACTGCGCCGACGTGCCCGCGCCGTTTCGCGGCACGGCGATTGCCATGGTCACCGCCGGTCTGATGTCGCTGGCCTTCATGGGCTTTGCCGGCCTGGATAAATACCAGTAATGCTCACGGCCATCCTGATCATGGCGCTGCTCGCCGTCATCCTTGGCGCGGCGCTGGGTTACGCCTCGGTGAAGTTCCGGGTCGAGGGCAATCCGCTGGTCGACAAGATCGAGGCAATCCTGCCGCAAACCCAGTGCGGGCAATGCGGTTATCCCGGTTGCAAGCCCTATGCCGAAGCCATCGCCTCGGGCGAGGCGGAAATCAATCTGTGCCCGCCGGGTGGCATCGAGGGCGTACGCAAGCTCGCCGACCTGCTCGGCCGGGAAGTGAAACCGCTCGACGCCGAAGAGAAGCCGAAACAGCGCGCCGTCATCGACGAAAACTCCTGCATTGGCTGTACGCTGTGCATCCAGGCCTGCCCGGTCGATGCGATCATCGGTGCCGCCAAACAGATGCACACCGTCGCCGCCTCGCTATGCACCGGTTGCGAACTGTGCGTGCAGCCCTGCCCGGTCGAATGTATCCGCATGGAAGTCATTCCCGAAAGCATCGACAACTGGAAATGGAAGTATCCGGTCATTGAATTGAGGAAAATCGCATGAGCGTGCTGCCTCTGTTCAAATTCAAGGGTGGCGTCAAGCCGGAGACCCATAAAGCGCCCTCGGTGCAATTGCCGATTGCCAGCGCGCCGCTGCCACCGCTCCTGGTCGTGCCGCTGCATCAGAACATCGGTGGTCTGGCCCTGCCGCTGGTCAAACCCGGCGATCAGGTGCGCAAGGGGCAGCGTATCGGGGCCGCCGATCAATGGATTTCTGCGGCGGTCCACGCCCCCACGTCCGGGATCGTGCGCGCGGTCGAGCCGCGTATCGCCGCCCATCCTTCGGGGCTCGCCACGCTTTCGGTCATCATTGAACCCGATGGCTGTGAGCGTTGGATCGAGCGCAAGCCCTTTGATTACCAGATGCTGGCCCCGCAGAGCGTGCGTGAAATCCTGCGCGATGCTGGCGTCGTCGGGCTGGGCGGTGCGGTCTTTCCGAGCCACGCCAAGCTCAGCGCTGCCCGCAACACGCCGCTTGAAGAGCTCGTCATCAACGGCGCGGAGTGCGAGCCGTTCATGAGCTGCGACGATCTCCTGATGCGCGAACGCGCCGACGGCATCGTGCGCGGCGTCCGCATTTTCCGCGATCTGCTCGAAGCGAAAAAAGTGCTGATCGGCATCGAGGACAACAAACCGGAAGCCCTGGCCGCGATGCAGCAGGCCGTGGCCCGGCTTGGTGTGGATTTTTCTGTCGTCGCCGTTCCCACGCGTTACCCGGCCGGGGGGGCCAAGCAGTTGATCCGCGTGCTGACCGGCAAGGAAGTCCCGGCCAGCCGACGTTCGCCGGAAATGGGCGTGCAGTGCTTCAACGTTGCCACCGCCTATACGGCCTGGCGGGCGCTGGCGCACGGCGAGCCGGTGATCTCGCGCATCATCACGCTGACCGGCAACGTGGAACAGGCGCGCAACTGGGAGGTCCTGCTCGGCACGCCGCTGAAGGACTTTGCCCCGCTGGGCACCCCGAAAGCCGACACCGATCGTTACCTGATGGGCGGCCCGATGATGGGTTTCGAGTTGCCCGGCCCGGAAGTGCCGATGGTCAAGGCCAGCAACTGCATCATCGCCGGATCGCCGACGCTGTTTCCGCCACCGCCACCGGAAATGCCGTGTCTGCGTTGTGGTGCCTGCGCCGAAGTCTGTCCGCACGAGCTGCAGCCCTTCGAGATGTACTGGTACGCGCGCGCCCGGAACTTCGGCAAGGCGCAGGAATACCAGCTTTTCGACTGCATCGAATGCGGTTCATGCAGCTATGTCTGCCCGGCGCACATCCCGCTGGTGCAGTATTTCCGTTTCGCCAAGAGCGAAATCTGGTCACGCGAACGCGAAAAGCGCGAGGCCAATGCCGCCAAGGCGCGTTACGAATTCCGCGCCGAACGGGAAGAGCGTGAAAAAGCGGAAAAAGCCGAACGGCTGGCCCGCGCTGCCGCCGCCAAGGCCGCCGCCAGCGTCGAGGAAAACAGCCTCCCGGCCGTCACCGACGCCGATGCCGCCAAAAAAGCCGCCATCGCGGCAGCGATGGAACGGGTACGGCAAAAGCGCGAGGCCGCTGCCGCCGCTGCGCCCCCCACGCAGGAAACCGATCCGTCATGAACTTCAACACGCCCCCCTATCTCCGCCAGAACAACAGCATCCGTCGCATCATGGGGCAGGTGTTACTGGCCCTGCTGCCCGGCATCGCCGTCTATGCCTGGCTAATCGGCCCGGCGATTCTGGCCCAGCTCGGCATCGCCACCCTCACCGCGCTGCTCGCCGAAGCAGCGATGCTCCGCCTGCAGAAGAAACCGCTGATGATGTTTCTCGGTGACGGCAGCGCCACCGTCACCGCCTGGCTGCTGGCGCTCGCCTTCCCGCCGCTGGCTCCCTGGTGGCTGGTCGTCGTCGGCACCCTGTTCGCCATCGTCGTCGCCAAACACCTTTATGGCGGGCTCGGGCAAAACCCCTTCAACCCGGCGATGATCGGCTTTGCCGTCTGTATCGTCTCCTTCCCGGCGCTGATGTCGCAGTGGCCCCCCATCGAACTGCAAGCGAGCCTCGGTGAACAACTGGCACAGATTTTTGGCGGCGCCCCCCGAGTCGACGCGATGAGTGGCGCAACGCCTCTCGATGCACTGAAAACCGCCCTCAAACTGGGTGAAACGCAGACCAGCGTCGCCACAATCCTGAGCGATACCCGCACCTTCGGCTATCTCGCCGGGCGCGGCTGGGAATGGGTGGGCTTTGCCTACCTGCTCGGTGGCCTGTGGCTGTGGCAGCGCCGGATCATCGGCTGGCAGACGCCCTTCGCCTTCCTCGTCGGCATCACCCTGCCTGCCGCACTGCTCTGGCTGATGAACCCGGCGCAGTTTGCCAATCCCCTGTTTCATCTCTTTTCCGGCGGCACACTGCTCGGTGCCTTTTTCATCGTCACCGATCCGGTATCGGGTTGTACCACCCCGAAGGGAAAACTGATTTTCGGCTGCGCAGCGGGCTTGCTTGCCTACCTGATCCGCGTTTTTGGCGGCTATCCGGACGGCGTCGCCTTTGCCGTGCTGATCCTGAACATCTGCGTTCCCCTGATCGACCACTACACCCAGCCGCCGATTTTCGGCATGAAGTCATGACGACGCCGATCAAACCCCTTTCCGCGCCGAAAATGGCGGTGCGCACGGCCATCATCCTGCTCGTCTTCGTCGTGATTTTTACCGGCCTGCTTGCGGCAGCTTATCTGGGCACCCGTCCGGCCATCGAAGCCGCAGCGGCCCAGGAAAAAATGAAACTCATCGACGAAATCCTGCCGCGTTCGCAGTACGACAACGCCCTCCTGAAAGACACGCTTACGCTCGGCGCTGTTCCGGCCTTTGGTCTGGAAGGCGAAACCACGATCTACCGCGCCCGCAAGAACGGCCGCCCCGTCGCACTGGTGCATGAAGCCATCGCCCCTGACGGCTACGCCGGAAAAATCCGCCTGCTGATCGCCATCGCTGCCGAAGACTCGAACAACTCGATCCTCGGCGTGCGCGTCGTCGCCCACAAGGAAACGCCGGGTCTGGGCGACTACATCGAAATCAAAAAAGACAAAAACAAGGAACGCCCCTGGATCACCCAGCTCAACGGCACCCAGCCCGCCGCCATGGACGAGCGTGCCTGGAAAGTCAAAAAGGACGGCGGACAGTTCGACTCGGTCGCCGGTGCCACCATCACCCCCCGCGCCGTCCTCAAAGCCGTGCGCAAGGCCGCACAGTATGTTGCGGAAAACCGTGAGAAGCTTTTTGCAGTGGACAGTAAAAAATGACCCTCCAAGAATTCCGCCAGATCGCTGCCAACGGCATCTGGAAACAGAACACCAGCCTGGTGCAGATTCTCGGCCTCTGCCCCCTGCTGGCGGTGACCACCAATCTGGTCAATGGGGCCATGCTTTCGCTGGCGACGATCCTGGTCATGGCGCTGTCCGGCTTTACCATTGCCAGCCTGCGCAACCTCATCCCGCACGAAATCCGCATCCCGGTATTCATCCTCATCGTCGCTGCACTGGTCACCGTCGTTGATCTCCTGTTCAACGCCAATTTCCATGAGTTGTACCTGATTCTCGGCATCTTCATCCCGCTGATCGTCACCAACTGCATCGTCCTGGCACGCGTCGAAGCCTTCGCGGCCAAGAACCCGCCTGCGCAATCGGTCAGCGACGGCATTTTCATGGGTGTCGGCATGTTGTGGACGCTCTCGCTTCTGGGGGGCTTGCGCGAACTCATCGGCAGCGGCACCCTGTTTTCCGGCATCGATCTGGTGTTTCCCGGCGCGAAACCCTTGCAAATCCTCCCAGCCGACTACCCCGGCCTGCTCCTCGCCATCCTCCCGCCGGGCGCCTTCATCCTGCTCGGCTGCCTGATCGCCTGGAAAAACTGGATCGAAGCACGGGCGCAATAATCAGCAGGATGCACCGTCTTAGATTTGATATAAAATCAATTTTGATCTAATATCGAACAATGATACCCAGGTACAAACGTCTCTTCAGAAACTTTGTCAAAAAGGCTCACAAGCCTCTCCAACTGGCAATCAGTGATGAAGTGGATGAAGTATGTGAACGTCCTTATGACGGCGAAGCCAAACTTGGCGACCTGCTTGGTTTCTATGTCTGGAAATTCAAATTCAACCGGCAGGAATACCTCATCGCCTACCAACCGCCTCCGAAAACGGCAACCGCTGATCGCAGCACACTGGAAATCGAATTCCTCGTAATCGATTTCTACAAGGTGGGATCACACGAGAACTTTTACGAAGATTTGAAGCGTTACATTAAAGAGGAACAATCATGAACCCCGGGATTGCTACTGCTGAAGACCTCTTTGCCGCCATGAAGAAAATGCCGCCAACAGAGCGCGTGCGTTTTTTCACGCTGCTCGGTGAAACTGCCTTCAAGGAGGATCACTTCTCACACGCCGAGGTGTTCGGCGATATTCTTGACGCAGAATTTACCGTAGAAGAAGCGGCAGAGTATCTGGAGATTTCAGTCTCGACCTTCCGGCGTTATGTGCAGGGCAAGAAAATCTCCCCGGTGCAAGTCCTTGGTCGCAATCAACTCTTCTCGACAGTCGATCTGAAGTCATTCAAAAAGTCGCTGCACGCGGTGAAGCGTCACTAACTCACGGCATTTCACGCCAAATCAATTGATGAGGCCATAAGCCATGGCTACCCTTATCCCCGCCCTGAGCTCCTGCCTGTCGCGCATGACTTCCGGCGAGAAACGACTTGCCGAGCGACTGGAAAAAAAGCTCGATGATGATTATCTGATGTGGTACGACGTACCCATCGGCCCCAAACAGTCTTACCCGGATTTCATCATTCTGCATCCGCGCCGTGGTCTGCTGATTCTGGAAACCAAGGACTGGAAGCTGGAAACCATTGAAAACGCTACCCGTCAGTATTTCAAGATCATGACGCCAAGCGGCCCCAAGGTCGTCATCAACCCACTGGAGCAGGCGCGGCATTGTGCGATACAGGTCGTCAATGCACTGGAAAGAGACTCACAACTGGTTCAGGAATCCGGCCCCCATGCGGGGAAACTGGCTTTTCCCTGGGGGCATGGTGTGGTTTTCACCCGCATCACCCGCAAGCAGTTTGAGGATTCCGGCCTTGATCAGGCCATTGCGCCGCATTACGTTATTTGCCAGGACGAGATGCTGGAACATTGCGATGCCGAGGCATTTCAGCAGCGTTTGTGGAACATGTTTCCCCATGCTTTCGGCAAGCTGATGTCGCTACCGCAACTGGACCGTGTGCGCTGGATCATGTTCCCGGAAATTCGCGCGCCGGAACAGGGCTGCCTGTTTGCCGATGAAGAAGAAACCGAATTGCCCGACGTGATGCGTGTCATGGATTTGCAGCAGGAACAACTGGCACGCAGCCTGGGAGATGGGCATCGCGTGATTCACGGCGTGGCCGGTTCCGGAAAAACGATGATTCTGGGCTACCGCGCCGAACATCTGGCGAAAGCCTGTGGCACAGGGAGCAAACCTGTTTTGATTCTCTGCTACAACGAGCCGCTGGCAGTGAAACTGGATGCCCGGTTTGCTGCCAGAAACCTGACAGACAAGGTTCACGTCAGAAACTTCCACAAATGGTGTCGTCAGCAACTGGTGGCTTATGGGCAGAACATTCCGCCACAGGGCAAGGACATGTTCGACGCGATGGTTGATGGCGTGATTCGCGGCGTGGAACGCAAGCAAATTCCTTCCGGACAATATCAGGCCATCCTGATTGACGAAGGCCATGATTTCCAGCCGCACTGGCTCAAACTCGTCACGCAGATGCTCGATCCGACAACGAACAGCCTGTTGGTACTCTATGACGACGCGCAAAGTATTTTCGAGCGCAGCCGTTCCCGGCAATTCAGCTTCAAAAGTGTGGGAATCCAGGCTCAAGGACGCACCACCATTCTGCGCATCAACTACCGCAACACGCGGCAGATTCTTCAGGTCGCCAATCTGATCGCCGCCGACATTCTGACGCCGGATGAAAAGGATGAAGACGGAATCCCATTGCTCAGGCCAATAAGTTGTGGTCGCGATGGAGAAACACCTCTGGTAATCCGCCTGCCCTCCGTGCGTGAAGAAGCCTGGCAGATGGCGGAACTGTTGCACGCCAGCCATCAGGAAGGCCACGCTTGGGGAGATATGGCGGTGCTATGCCATGATTACGCGATGATCGATCTCTGTGCCGCTGCCTTGAAGCGCAAAAATCTGCCCTTTGAAGTACGCAAGAGATCCGGTGACTTCAAACCGGGTAACGATACGATCAAAGTCATGACCATGAAAGTCAGCAAGGGTCTGGAATTTCCCGTTGTTGCCCTGCATGGCGTCGGACAAATGCCATTGCCCGATGAGGATGAAAGTGAACAGGCTCGCATTTTCTATGTCGCAGCAACCCGTGCAACGCATCGGTTGGTGATCGGGGCCAGCGGCGACGGTGCATTCGGCCAACGCCTTGCAAGTGTTTAACCAAGTGCCATCCCGCCATTTACCACCATGAACGCCCGCCAGCGCACCGAACTCTTCCGCCGCCTCGCCGCCGCCAACCCTGCGCCGACGACCGAACTGGAATACGCCTCGAATTTCCAGCTCCTGATCGCCGTTATCCTCTCTGCGCAGGCGACCGATAAAAGCGTCAATATCGCCACCCGCCGTCTGTTTGCCGACGCCCCCACGCCGCAAGCCATTTTTGCGCTGGGCGAAGAGGGGCTGATCGAGTACATCAACCGCATCGGTCTCTACCGCAACAAGGCCAAAAACGTCATCGCCACCTGCGCCCTGCTCATCGAACGGCATGGCGGCGAGGTGCCGCAGGATCGGGAAGCCCTCGAAGCCCTGCCCGGCGTCGGCCGCAAGACGGCCAATGTGGTACTCAACACGGCTTTCGGTGAAGCGACGATCGCCGTGGATACGCATATCTTTCGTGTCGCCAATCGCACCGGACTGGCCCCCGGTAAAACGGTCGTCGCCGTCGAACAGGGATTGCTCAAACGGGTTCCGGCCGAATACCGCCTGAACGCCCACCATTGGCTGATCCTGCATGGCCGCTACGTCTGCAAGGCGCGCAAAGCGGAATGCGGACGCTGTATCATTGCCGACCTCTGCGCCTACAAGGAAAAAACATGAGTCTCTGGGATCAACGCTACCGCGAACATGACTTTGCTTATGGTCGGGAGGCCAACGACTTCCTGCAACAGCAGGCCGGACTGATTCCGCCCAGCGCGGTATTGTGTCTGGCCGAGGGCGACGGCAGAAATGCCGTTTTTCTGGCCAAACAGGGCTACGCCGTGCATGTGGTGGATTTGTCTGCTGTCGGGCTGGAAAAATCACGCCAATACGCGCAACGGGAAAACACAAGCATCAGCACCGAAGTCGCCGATCTGACGCATTACTCGCTGGCCCCATCCACCTGGGAAGGCATCGTTTCCATCTTCGCGCACCTGCCCGGCCCGGCGCGAAAGGCCTTGCACCTTCAGGTGGCACAGGCGCTCAAACCGGGCGGCGTGTTCATTCTCGAAGCCTTTACCCTCCGGCAACTCGAGATGGAGGGAACGGGCGGCCCGGGTGCCGAAAGGCCGGATTTTTTCATGTCGCTACAGGCGCTGCGGGAAGAATTGCCGGGTCTCGACTTCATCCACGCCCGGGAACTCGACCGGGAAATCAGCGAAGGGCCGCTTCATCAAGGGCTCTGCGCGGTCGTTCAACTCATCGCCCGAAAACCATGACACCTAGCCCCCTGCTTGAGCAGCAAATCGCCTTCATCGTCGAAATCGACCGGCTCAAATCCGTGCTGCGCCAAAACTACATTGCCGACGGCAGCCGTCGGGAAAATTCTGCCGAGCATAGCTGGCACGTGGCGATGCTGGCGCTGGTGCTCAACGAACACGCCTCCCAGCCCGTCGATACCGGCCGGGCCATCGAGCTTTTGCTGGTACACGATCTGGTGGAAATCGACGCTGGTGACACCTTCGCCTATGATCAGGCGGGCGCAGCCACGCAGGAGGCCCGGGAACGGCGCGCTGCCGAACGAATTTTCGGCCTGCTGCCCGAAGCACAGGCGCAGCAACTGCGTGCCCGCTGGGAGGAATTCGCTGCCAGCGAAACCCCCGAAGCCCGCTTCGCGCTGGCGGTCGACCGTCTGATGCCGATGCTGCACAATGCGCTGACCGAAGGCCGCGCCTGGCGCGCCCACAACGTGACCGCTGACCGGGTTCGCCAGCGCGCAGAATCGATCAGCCGGGGCGCACCGACGTTAGGCGAACTGGCCAGACACCATATTGACGCCTCGGTGGCCGCAGGGATTCTTCCGGAACGGATGGCAGACTAATAATTTTTTA
>CAYMYD010000019.1:0-17999 GCA_964394535.1 uncultured Propionivibrio sp.
ACGACGATCTGCTCGATCGGCATCTTGATCAGCTTCTCGATATCCACGAGATACGGCACTTCATCGGCGGAGACCAGCGAGATTGCCGTCCCCTGTTTGCCAGCGCGACCCGTGCGCCCGATCCGGTGGATATAGTCTTCCGGCGTGCGCGGGATTTCGAAGTTGATGACGTGCGGCAGTTCGTCGATATCCAGGCCGCGAGCGGCGACGTCGGTGGCGACGAGCACCAGCGTCGTGCCGTCCTTGAAGGCTTCGAGCGCCTTCAGCCGATCCTGCTGGCTCTTGTCGCCGTGGATCGAATCGGCAGCGATGCCGGCGCGTTGCAGTTCGCGCGCCAGCCGGTTGGTTTCGATCTTGGTGCGGGTGAAGACCAGCACCTGATTGACCTCCGAGGATTTGAGCAGCTTCACCAGCAGGGCCCGCTTGGCCTCGGCCGCGACCGGATGCACGCGGTGGGTGATGGTCTCGGAAACCGTATTGCGCCGCGCGACTTCGATGAGTTGCGGCTCGCGCAGCATGCGGTCGGCGAGCTTCTTGATTTCTTCCGAGAAGGTGGCCGAAAAAAGCAGGCTCTGCCGCTGCACCGGCAACAGGTTGATGATGCGCGTGACATCGGGGATGAAGCCCATGTCGAGCATGCGGTCGGCTTCGTCGAGCACCAGCGCCTGCACCTGCCCGAAATTGAGGCATTTCTGTTCGACCAGATCAAGGAGACGGCCCGGCGTAGCCACCAGCACCTCGATACCCAGCCGGATTTCCTCGATCTGCGGCTTGATGTCGACCCCGCCGAAGGCGCACAGGCTGCGGATCGGAACGTATTTGCTGTAATCCCTGACCGACTCATGCACCTGGATCGCCAGTTCGCGCGTCGGCGCGAGCATCAGCACGCGTACCGGATGACGGGCCGGTGAAGGACTGGCGCTGGCGAAAGGAAGAATGCGTTGCAGCAAGGGGAGGGTGAAAGCGGCGGTCTTGCCGGTGCCGGTCTGGGCACCGCCCATCAGGTCCTTGCCGGAAAGAACGATCGGTATGGCTTGCGCCTGAATCGGGGTGGGGGTCTCGTATCCCTTGTCGGAAACGGCTTTAAGCAGCTCGGGCGCGAGGCCGAGTTCATCAAAACGCATCGAAAGCGCCTGTAAAGAAGTGGGAAATCAACGGGATGGAAACAACAAGAGTGCGCGGATTATACACGCTTCGCCGTCTGGTGATTCCAGCCCCTTTTTGCATGGAACACCTACGGACGCAATTGCCCCAGCGCCCGCTGGGCGGCTTCATCAAAGAGCGCGTCATTGGAAACAATGCGCGCTTCGCCGCTGCGCAACTGCTGTTCGAGCAGTGCCGGGGACAGCGCAATGGCGTAGGACCAGGCGTTATTGAACAACACAACGGTATCGAAGGGGGCGCCCTGCCAGCAGATCAGGCCGCAGTGCGCCTCATGATCCGGCAAACGGAAAGCCAGCCAGTCGCCTTCTTTCCACATTGGGGTACTGCGCCAGCCTGTCGCGGCCGGCGCGCCGAAGTAAAGCACCCGTTTGCCGTCCTGCTCCAGGATTCGCTTGTCGGCACCGGGGCATGGCACGGGTTCGCTTGTATTGGCCGGTGACGCAGGCGCCGTGGTTTCGTTCGCTTCTGCAGGGCGTGGGCGCAGGGCAGCGGTTTGCAGATCGAAGCAGACGTCGAGATAAGGCTTGCGAATCTCCGGAGCGATGTTGGCCAGGTCAAGCCCGGCATTGAGTCGCTTGATCAGCGCCGGAATTTGCAGCATCAGGGACTTGCGCTCGTCGGCACTCTGGCGGGGACGGAGGCTGTCGAGCAGATCCTGCGCACAGGCATCGCATTCCTGCCATTGCACCCCCTTGGTCGCGTCGGCAGCGAAGGCGGCGCGCATCACCGCCTGCCAGCATTCCGCCAGAAAGCGTGAAATTTCCGGATGTCCGGCTTGTGCCTGGATCACCCGCAGCCATTCGCCAACGGCGGCGTCGGCAGCCAGTTGTGCTTCGTGCGCCTGCACCAGCCGGAGATAGGGCAGTGCCTGGTTTTTCAGCACCTTTTCCCGGGCGTTGATCAGCGTGTCGAGGACAGCCAGTTGTTCGTCCAGCTCGCTGCCCTCGCCTTCCAGATGCTGGCGCACCTGATCGGCGATTTCACGAATCCGGCCGCACAGCGGGTGATCGTGCGCGGTATCGCGCGACATGCCGATGGCCGCCCGGGCCAGCCGATTGACTGCCTGCCGACCCGGATGCTGTGCGTCGGCAAAGAAGCTGGAATCAAGGATGGCGCGCTTGAGCAGCGGGATTTGCAGGCGGCCGATGGCCGCCTTGACGGCATCGGGCAGTTCGGGGGTGGCGAAAATGGCTTCGAAGATCAGCGACAGGGTATCGAGCGCAATACTCGTCGGGCTGCCCGGCGGCAGTCCGACATCCTGCGATTTGATCGGCTGCAGGCCAGACACATCGCTGCTTTCTGCCGGGATGGCGGAAAGGCGCTGCATTTCGAGTGCATTCATGCGCTCCATCAGATGATTGAGCATGACCAGCGCCGAAGCATCGAGAACGGCATTGCCGAACCCGACCGCCCCCGTCACGCCGCTGGCAGCAGGCAGGTTACCCGCTGTCGGCGCGCCGAATTGTCGACCGATCGCCTGTTGCAGCGAGGCCAGCGCGTTCATTGGCGGCGGCGCAGTCGGCGCGTTACCGCTTGCTCCCGGCGTGCCGGACGAACTGCCGCGCTGGCGAATCTGTACCTGCGCGGCTTCGACGCGATGATGTTCGAGCAATCCGTTAAGTTCGCTGTAGAGGTCTGGCAGCCGCTGCTGCAACATTTCTTCCAGCTTGTCGAGCAGGATCATGTTCTGCTCGGCGTTGAGTCCACCCTCGCGGCACAATGCCCACAGGCCGCGATTGATCGGCTCCAGACCCAGCGGGTTGTCGTCCGGACGCATCTCCGGGCGCTGCAGCAGGGTCATGTAACGCAACTGCACACGCCAGAAACCGATCTCTTCGTTGCTTTGGAGACGGGCGGTGATTTCGTCGATACGGATTTCCAGTTCGAGTTCTTCGTCGCCGACCAGCGAAATGCGCGAAGCCGTCAGACCGCTGGTCCGCTCGAAGCCGCTTTGTACGTCGAGCGAAACCAGTTCATCATGTGCCGCGCCGATTTCACGCTGAAAGGCGTCGAGCGTCGACGCCTGCGTGATGCCACAAAGCTGCGCGACTTCAGATAGCCGCCGCTGCAGCAACTCCCGGCAGTAGCGCTGAATCAGTTGCGCTTCCTCGGCATTCGGTGCCGGGAGGCTGTTCCTGTCATCGCTCATCAAGCCGGACTCCGCGCCGGTCAGGCGGTTTCGGCGGCGTTGATCTGCGCGACGATTTCCTGCAGCAGCGTGTCGGCCTTGGCGTTGTCGACCTGGCAGGTACCGGCCGCATGGTGACCACCGCCACCGTACTTGAGCATCAGTTCGCCGATGTTGGCACGGCTTGAGCGGTCGAGAATCGACTTGCCGGTGGCCAGAACGGTGTTCTGTTTCTGCAAGCCCCACATCACATGGATCGACACCTTGGCCTGCGGGAACAGCGCATAGATCATGAAGCGGTTGGTGGCGAAGATGGTCTCCTCGTTGCGCAGATCAAGCACCACGGTCGTGCCGTACATCGTCGAGCAACGCTGGATCTGTTCGCGGGCCTTGCTTTCGTGGTCACGGTAAAGTTCGATGCGCTCCGCAACGTCAGGCAGTTGCAGAATCTGCTCGATGCTGTGATCGCGGCAGTGCTTGATGAGATCCATCATCAGCGTGTAATTGCTGACGCGGAATTCGCGGAAACGTCCGAGACCGGTACGCGCGTCCATCAGGTAGTTGAGCAGCACCCAGCCCTTCGGGTCGAGGATGTCGTCACGGGAATATTGCGCGGAGTCGGCCTTGTCGACGGCTTCCATCATCTCGTCGGAAATGGTCGGGAAGGCTTTTTTGCCGCCGCAGTATTCATAAACGACACGGGCTGCCGAGGGGGCATCGGGGTTGATGATGTAGTTGCTGTGCTCGGCCGGATTGCGGATGGTTTCCGACAGGTGGTGATCGAAGACCAGGCCGGCACCGGGAACGTAGGGCAGATTGGTGGTGATGTCGCGTTCGGTGATTTCGATCTTGCCGTCCTGCATGTCCTTGGGATGCACGAACTTGATTTCGTCGATCATCTCCAGTTCGTTGAGCAAAACAGCGCAGATCAGGCCATCGAAATCACTGCGGGTAACCAGACGGTATTTTTTCTGACTCATGGCGACTCCTTGTTCCTGGGTAATGGTTGGGGTTAGAGGGTGGTAACCTGCGCCGGTTTATTTCTTTTCTGCCGCATCGGCTGGCGGCGCCGTTTTTTTCTTCTTCGGCGCCGGTAATGCGGGCGGCGCCGGGGGAGGCAGTTGCGGCGCGATGGTTTCCAGCTTGTTGTCGCGCATATAGGCGTCCATATCGCGCCAGCCGTCGTAGATCGCCGCGCGGGGTAGCCAGGAATAGATCGAATAGCAATCCTCGATGGCGCGCCCGGACTGACGACAGGCGCCCCCGACTGCCTTGCCGTCGGCTTCGTCCTTGGCCGCCTTGGCGGCAGGGTTCTCCAGACCCATTTTCTGCTGGATCATGTCGCAACCCGGCAGCGAAAAGGCAAACAGAAAAACCGTCAAGAAAATGCGTAAAGCACGGCTTGGCTGGTCTGGCACAATGATTTCCGGAAGAAAGTGAACAATGTGGGCATTCTACCTAAAAAGAACGATAACAACTCAGACTGGCAGGCAGGGTGAACAGATGAGGCCGGGGCGCTCGTGCCGAGCGAATTTTGCCGGTGACTGTCATCAATCTGTAATCATTCCTTCATAAAATCTACGCATGACTTCTCGGGAGATTGCCTGATGTCCGCTACGATCCTTGTTGTTGAAGATGAACCGGCGATCCAGACGCTGGTCGCTGCCTGTCTGCAAAATGCCGGACATCAGGTGGTACGTGCCGATACCGCGGAGGACGCCATCCGTCGGGTCAATGAAATCCTGCCGGATGTGGTACTGCTCGACTGGATGTTGCCGGGAATGAGCGGCATCCAGCTCGCACGACGCCTGCGCGGTGATGAACGGACGCACGATCTGCCGATCATCATGCTGACGGCACGCGGCGAGGAGCACGACAAGATCGCCGGACTGGACGCCGGTGCCGACGATTACCTGACCAAACCCTTCTCGCCACGCGAACTGCTGGCCCGGATCAAGGCCGTGCTGCGTCGTCGCGCACCACAGATGACCAGCGAGATCATCGAAATCGAAGGATTGCGCGTCGATCCGGTCACGCACCGCGTCAGCGGCAACGGCGAGGCGCTTGATCTCGGCCCGACCGAGTTCCGCCTGCTGCATTTCTTCATGACCCACGCCGAACGCGTGCATACCCGGGCGCAGTTGCTCGATCAGGTGTGGGGCGACCACGTTTTTGTCGAGGAAAGAACGGTCGATGTGCATATTCGCCGCCTGCGCGCCGCGCTCGAAAGCAGCGGCCATGACCGCCTGATCCAGACCGTGCGCGGAACCGGCTACCGCTTTTCGACGATCGCCGAATAAGCGCAAAAAAGCGTAAAACGTGAAAATCCTTCCGCAGTTTTATCGGGCAAGCCGTTAAACTGTCAGTACTCTTTCCCATTTCACGCACAAGCCGAATGAATACGCCCTGGGTCCGTAGCGCCTGGTTGTTGCTGGCCATCATCGGCCTGATTTTCGCGCCCGTCACGCTGGGTTTTGGCCGGGAGCGCGGTTTGCTGGCGGTGATTGTCTGCCTGCTACTGCTGCTGGCCTGGCACCTGTTCCATCTGCGCCAGTTGATGGGCTGGCTCGAAGGCCCGCTCAACAATCCCCTGCCGCGTGGTCGCGGCTTCTGGGAAATCATCTTTGCCGAACTGCATCGCCGGGTGCGTATCCGCATCGGTCAGCAGCAGTCGCTGACCGAGACGCTCCAACGCATCAGCGAAGCGGTGCAGGCGCTGCCGGATGGGATCATCGCCTTCAACCAGTATCACAACATCGAGTGGATGAACGAACGTGCCGAGCGCTACTTTGCCATTTCCGCCGAGACCGATTGCGGTCAGGCCCTGACCAACCTGATTCGCCATCCCGAGTTTGTCGCCTATCTGGAGCGCGGTCAGTACGAGGAGCCGCTGATCTACCGTGACGGCAGGGTCGCCGGGCTGAGCCTGCAATTACAGATCGTCCCCTATGGAGCAGAACAGAAGCTGCTGGTGGCGCGGGACGTCACCCAGCTTGAACGCATGGAGACGATGCGTCAGGACTTCATCGCCAACGTCTCGCACGAACTGAAAACACCGCTGACCGTGGTCGCCGGCTTCTCCGAAATGCTTGTTGATGATTTCGAGGCCTTCGGCACCGACGAGATCAGGCATTATCTGGCCCTGATCAGCGAACAGAATGCACGCATGCAGCGCCTGATCGAGGATCTGCTGACGCTGTCGGCGCTGGAATCGGGCAATCCACCCTCCGCCGACGATCGCGTCGATCTGGGGCCGCTTTTGGCCGGGGTTCTTGATGAGGCACGGACACTCTCGGCCGGGAAACACCAGATCAGCCTGCAGGTCGCCATGCCGTGCGTACTGCATGGTTGCGCCAACGAGTTGCGCAGTGCGTTTGCCAACCTGGCCGGTAACGCGGTGCGCTATACCCCGACCGACGGCCGGATCGAACTGGCCTGGCGCGTCACCGAAAGCGTTTGCGAATTTGTCGTCAGCGATACCGGCATCGGCATTGCCGCACAGCACATTCCACGCCTGACCGAGCGCTTCTACCGGGTGGATCGTGGCCGCTCGCGGGAAACCGGCGGCACCGGCCTGGGGCTAGCCATCGTCAAGCACGTCCTGTCACGGCACGGCGCAACGCTGGTGATCGAGAGCGAACTCGGTCGGGGGAGTCGCTTCTGCGCCCGCTTTTCCAAGAAAAGTCTGGCAGGCCTGCTGTAGCCGGTGCTCAGGAATCGATTTTCACTGGCTGACCACACTCCGCCGAAGCGTACAGGGCACGTACCAGCGCGACGGCATTGCGCCCCTGTCGGCCATCAACCAGCAAGGGCGTATCACTGCGCAAGGCCTGTACCAGATCGGCAATCTGCTGCTGATGCCCCTTGAAGCTGATCTGATCGGGTGAACCGGCGCCCGAAGCGGAGACGTTGTTTGCCGAAGCCGCAAGCAGCCGGGCGTCTTCTTCCCGCGCCTCACGGAATTCCCAGCGCACGATACGCTCGTCCTCGATGGCGGCCGAGCCAAATTCGCCGCAGATTTCAATGCGCCGTTCCCAGCCGGGCCAGGCGGCGGTCGTCGCTTCCAGCGTACCGAGCGCGCCATCGGCAAATTTCAGCGAAGCGCACAGCGTGTCTTCGGCCTCGATCCCCAGATGGACACGGCGGGTTTTCCAGGCAAAAACCTCGGCAGGCATGCCCGCAAACCATTGCAGCAAATCGACGGCATGAATTGACTGATTGATCAGTGCGCCGCCCCCGTCGAGCGCCAGCGTGCCTTTCCAGCCCTGGTAATAAGCTGCGCTGCGATGCCATTTGACGTAGGCACTGCACAGCACCAGACGTCCGAAACGCCCGGCATCAATGGCCGCCTTGAGCGCAAGAGCTCCTGCCGAAAAGCGGGCCTGAAAGATCGCGGCGATTTTCACGTCGGCCCGCTCGGCGGCGTCGAGCATGGCATCGACCCGTTCGACGCTGATTTCCAGCGGCTTTTCGACGATCAGATGTTTGCCCGCCGCAATCCCCTGCAAGGCTGGTTCCAGATGCGCGCCACTGGGCGTGACGATACACGCCACCTGAATCCCCGGATGCGCGAAAAAAGCCCCGGCATCAGCGGTGTGAAAAGGAATCTGGTGCGCTTGGGCAAACGCGGCAGCCTTTTCCTCCGAACGCCCCAACACGCCGACCAGCCGGACATGATGCGTCGCCGCCAGTGCGGCAATGGCCTTGACGTAATAGCTGGCAATCATGCCAGCGCCGACCAGACCAAAACCGATGGTTTCTTCCCTGCCTGAATGGATGCTCATGGAGCCGGCCCACGAAGGGTAAAGCCGACCAGTTCGAAATCCGGACCGTCATCGACCACATGAGCCAACTGGATCTGCCAGGCCTTGTCGGTAAACAGTTCGAGGAAGCGTCCGGGGCGATACCAGCCCGGCGGAAGCAGCAGCGTCGGTTCCGGGCTGGAAGGCGTACTTGGCAGGAGAAAGGCCGGATGATATTTGCCGTCCTGCTCACTGCCCGGTTCGGTCATTCTGACCGACGTCACCTGCGGCGTGCCGGGCAGGGTTTCGATGCCGGTGATCAGTCCGCCATTCTTTTCCTGCGTCAGCCAGGCCACCCGCGCCAGCAGGAATGTTTCACTCCCCTGTGGACTCAGGCCGATGATCTGCCCGTGCGTCATTTTTCGCCCGCCGGTATTGCGCAGCAGTCGGAAGCCGTTGGCCGATTCATTGAGCACCTCCCAGGTATCAACACTGAAGCCCAACTGGTTCTGTTGGATCTGTAAGGTCTGCTGCGGATTTTCCTGATAACGGAAAGCAAACAGGGTTTCATATTCACGCCGGGAATAGATCCGGTTGCTTTCCGGCTGTTCGAAGGGCTTGCCAGCGATGTAGTAGTACATCTCATCGAATCCGCTACAGACACGGGTAACGCCGGAAGCAGCACGACGCCGGAAGCGGCGTTCGCTCTGTGTCTGTGACCAGGGATTCGCCAGCAGATTCAGCAGGGCCAGACACTGCCCGCTACTGCAATCCTCGCCCAGCGCCAGTCGGGACGGCGGGACATGCCGCCGCAGCTGCTCCTTGACCTGCTTGATCTGGAGCGCCAGACGGGCCGTATCGAGACGACGGATGTATTCGGTCTTCAAGCAGTCCTGGCGTGGCCGCAAGGCGGCATCATGCATCAGGTCAACGAGTTGCCTGGGCAATTCATCGCCTGCCCTGACACGATGCAGGCCGACCAGCGGCGCCCACAACATGGCCCAGCGGCGAACCAGTGCCTGTTCGCGGGCGGACAGGCTGTAGCAGCCGGCCATATCGACCAGCAGGAAACCGATATAAGCGGCCAAACAGTGCGTATTGCGCAATTCCGGCGCATCAGGATTCCCGGCCAGGGGGAGCGTGGCCACCTCCCATTCTTCGGCGCTGGCATAGTAGCCGTGCAGCTCAAGCCATAAGCCCCAGGGATACTCGCGCCGTGCGCGCTGGTGTTCGACGATGGCCATGCCAGTATAGTGAATGCAGCGGAACAGGAAGGTCGCCGTCCGCAAATCGGACGCATCCTGTTCGTCAAGCTGGGCACAATGGGCGTAGGCCTTGACCATTTTCAGCCACAGCGCCAGCACCTTCTGAAAACAGATTTCCTCGGCATCGCCCAGCGGCAGAGGTTTGCCCAGATAATGCCGGGACAGTTCGTCAGCGACAAAGGCCACCGGCTTGCGGGCATTTTCCAGCAGTAAAAAATAATCTTCGGCGCTGGGCGGAAGATGCAACAGGCTGTCGAGAAAGACGCTGATTTCATCAACTGCCTGCTGCGGATTGGTCAGTTGAATGCGTGCCAGAATTTCATTCCCGGTTGGCAGATCCGGGATGGAAAAACGGAAGGTCACTGATGAATTCATGGGCACAAGATTCTGAAACTTCTGTCGTCAGGTGTCTTTGGCCGTTGCCTAGAATCTCCCGCGTCAGACGCTGTTACAGCAGGTTGATCAACATCGCGTATGTTACCTCGTCGTACCAGTAGGCGATGGTCTTTTTACCGCAAATTGCACAAAATGAACAGGACGAAAAAACAGAGGGACAAAATACCCGGATTGTCGTATTTCTTTCCTGCCGGTAAAAAGTATAGAATCCAGAATAAATAGCATTTGACTGGCTTCCAGCGTGCCGAAGGCTTGCCAACAGGCAGTTCTTGGCCATTTTGCACCTGTTGTGCCGTACCATGTCAGCAGCTTTGAACCCAGATACGGAGGAGAAAGAAAATGACAATGAGCACTTCAACATCCTGGGCGGCGCTTGAAGCCCACCGTCAAACGCTGGCCGGCACCCACTTGCGTGAACTTTTTCGGCGCGATCCGGGGCGCGTCGCTGCACTTTCGCTGTCACACGAGGGAATGTATTACGACTTCTCCAAGCAGCGCATGACCGGTGAAACCCTGTCGCTGCTGACCGCGCTGGCCAAGGAGGCAGGACTTGCCGCAGGCATTGAGCGCATGTTCGCTGGTGAACACCTCAACAACACCGAAGACCGCTCGGTGCTGCACGTCGCCCTGCGGCGCAGCCAGGGGCCCTTCCCCGGCCAGGCGTTTGACGTCATGCCGGAAGTGCTGGAAACCCGTCGGCGCATGGCCGCCTTCGCCGAGCGCCTGCGCAGCGGCCAATGCACCGGGCATCAGGGTCAGCCAATCAAGGACGTGGTCAATATCGGCATCGGTGGCTCCGACCTTGGCCCGAAGATGATGGATTATGCCCTGCGCTCGATCGGGCATCCGACCCTGCGGGTGCATTACATTTCCAACCTCGACAGCGCCCAACTGGCCCCGCTGCTGCAAACCCTCGATCCACGCACGACGCTGTTCATCGTCGTCAGCAAGACCTTCACCACGCAGGAAACCCTGTTCAACGCCCGAACCGCGCGCAACTGGCTGCAAGCCAATCTGGGCGCGAATGTCGTCCTGCAAAACCATTTCGCCGCCGTGTCGAGCAAGCCGGAGCGCGCCGTCGAATTCGGCGTCAACAAGGATCTGGTGTTCCCGATCTGGGATTGGGTCGGCGGTCGCTATTCGCTGTGGTCGGCGGTCGGCCTGGCGCTGATGATCGCCATCGGCCCGCAGGCATTCGACGAAATGCTAGGCGGCGCCGAGCGCATGGACGAGCATTTCCGCACAGCGCCCTTCGAGCGCAACCTGCCGGTGGTGATGGGCCTGATCGGCCTGTGGAACACCAGCTTCCTCGGTGCCGGGACGCTGTCCGTGCTGCCCTACAACGAATCGCTCAAGTATTTCCCCTCCTTCCTCCAGCAGCTTGAAATGGAAAGCAACGGCAAGTCGGTGAGCAATGACGGCGCACCGCTCGCCACCCCGGCCTGCCCGATCGTCTGGGGCGAACTGGGCAACAATGGTCAGCACGCCTTCTTCCAGTTGCTGCATCAGGGCGGTCGCCTGGTACCGTGCGACTTCATCGCCGCCGTGCGGGCCGACTTCCCGCTGCCCGAACATCAGGAAGCCCTGCTCTCCAACTGTTTTGCCCAGAGCGCGGCGTTGGCCTTCGGCAAGAACGAGGCCGAAGTACAGACCGAGATGGAAGCCGCCAAGGTTCCGGCCGAAGAAATCGCCAGACTCCTGCCGCACCGCCTGTTCGTTGGCAACCAGCCGTCCTCGACCCTGCTGCTGCCGAGCCTGAATCCGGCGACGCTGGGGGCACTGGTCGCGCTGTATGAGCACAAGGTTTGTGTGCAAGGCCTGATCTGGGGCGTCAACTCCTTCGACCAGTGGGGCGTGGAACTTGGCAAGGCCATGGCCAGCCTGATCCTGCCTGCCGTGCGCGAACCGGAGAAGGCCAAATCGCTTGACGCCTCGACGCAGGAACTCCTGGCGTACACCCGCAAGCATCTTTGAGGCATGCTGTTCATGTAGCCATCCGCTTTTGAGTCGTGTTTTGCATCAATTTGTCAGGGAGAAGAAATGAGCATTAAAACAGTTGCCAGCCAGCCGTTTTCCGGTCAGAAACCGGGGACTTCGGGACTGCGCAAGAAAGTGAAGGTTTTCAGCCAGCCGGGCTATCTCGAAAACTTCGTCCAGTCGATTTTCGACAGTCTCGAAGGCTTCCAGGGCAAGACGCTGGTACTCGGTGGTGATGGCCGCTATTTCAATGATGTCGCCATCCAGACCATCCTGCGCATGGCCTCCGCCGCCGGTTTCGGGCGCGTGATGGTCGGCCAGAACGGCATCCTGTCGACCCCGGCAGCCAGCGCCGTGATCCGCAAGCGCGCGGCCTTCGGCGGCATCATCCTCTCGGCCAGCCACAACCCCGGCGGGCCGGATGACGACTTCGGCATCAAGTACAACCTCGGCAACGGCGGCCCGGCCAACGAGACTTTCACCGACGCGCTGTACAAGCGCACGCAGGAAATCAGCCAGTACCGTATCCTCGACGCCGAGGACATCAATCTGGCCCGTCTGGGCGAAACCCAACTGGGGGGAATGGTCGTCGAGGTCATCAACCCGGTGTCCGACTACGCCGAACTGCTCGAATCGCTGTTCGATTTCGAGCGCATCGCCAACCTCTTGAAGCGCCCGGAATTCCGCATGCGCTTCGACGCCATGCACGCCGTCAACGGCCCCTACGCCAAGGCGATTCTGGAAGATCGTCTGGGCGCACCGGCCGGTACCGTGGTCAACGGCACGCCGCTGCCCGATTTTGGCGGTGGCCACCCCGATCCGAACCCGGTCTATGCCGCCGATCTGGTCGCTGCCATGTCCGATCCGGCGCTGGGACTCTCTTTCGGCGCGGCGTCCGATGGGGACGGCGATCGCAACATGATCGTCGGCCGCAACTTCATTGTCAGCCCCAGCGACAGTCTGGCCGTGATTGCCGCCAATTACCGCTTGGTTCCGGCCTACGCCAAAGGGCTGTCCGGCGTTGCCCGGTCCATGCCGACGAGTTGCGCGGTTGACCGTGTCGCAGCGGAACTCGGCATCCCCTGCTTTGAAACACCGACCGGCTGGAAATTCTTCGGCACCCTGCTCGACGCCGACAAGGCCACGCTGTGCGGTGAAGAAAGCGCGGGCACCGGTTCCAACCATGTGCGCGAAAAGGACGGCCTGTGGGCGGTGCTCTACTGGCTGAACATTCTCGCCGCACGTAACGAAACGGTCGAGCAGATCGTGCGCAGTCACTGGCAGCATTTCGGTCGCAACTACTACTCGCGCCACGATTACGAAGGCATCGAAACCGCCAGGGCGGAGACCCTGTTTACCCGTCTGCGCGAAAAGCTGCCGACCCTGGCCGGTCAGGAAGTCGCCGGGATGAAGATCGCCAAAGCCGATGATTTTGCCTACGTCGATCCGGTTGACGGTTCGCGCAGCGAAAAGCAGGGGGTCAGGATCATTCTGGAGGACGGCTCACGCGCCGTTTTCCGCCTCTCCGGCACCGGCACGGAAGGAGCGACCTTGCGCCTCTATCTCGAACGCTACGAGGCCGATCCGGCGCGCCACGGTATCCCCTTGCAGGAAGCCCTGTCACCACTGATCCGCATGGCCGAAGAAATCGCCCATATCAGCGAAATCACCGGCCGCAGCAAACCGGACGTTATCAGCTAGATTCTTTTCCTGTTCCGCATTTCGTGTTTCTCGTCTTACGCGTCACTTTACCGAGGAGTTAAGAAATGAATGATAGTCGCTCTTTCCAATTGCCCGGACGGGCAGTCGCACTGGTGCTGGCGGGTGGGCGCGGTAGCCGCCTGCATGAACTCACTGACCGGCGGGCCAAACCGGCGGTTTATTTTGGTGGCAAGTTCCGCATCATTGACTTCGCGCTGTCCAACTGCGTGAATTCGGGCATCCGCCGCGTCGGCGTCGTCACGCAGTACAAGTCGCACAGCCTGCTGCGCCACCTGCAGCGCGGCTGGAGCTTCCTGCGCGGCGAAGTCAATGAGTTTGTCGATCTCATGCCGGCCCAGCAGCGCATCGACGAAGAATCCTGGTATCGCGGCACCGCCGACGCCGTCTATCAGAACATCGACATCCTGCAGACCTACCATCCCGAACCCAAATACATCGTCATTCTGGCGGGTGACCACATCTACAAGATGAACTACGCCGCCATGCTGGCCGATCACATGGACAGCGGCGCGGAGTGCTCGGTAGCCTGCATCGAGGTACCGCAGAAGGAAGCCTCCGGCTTCGGTGTCATGGGCGTCGACAACGACTGGAAAATTACCGAGTTTGTTGAAAAGCCGGCCAATCCGCCGACCATGCCGGGCAAGCCGGATGTTTCGCTGTGCAGCATGGGCATCTACATTTTCAACGCCAAGTACCTTTACGCCGAACTCGTCCGCGACATCGCCGACCCCTCCTCCAGTCATGACTTCGGCAAGGACATCATTCCGCAGGCGGTCAGGAACGGCGTCGCCCGCGCCCATTCCTTCGCCCGCAGTTGCGTCCATGCACCGGAAGAAGCCAAGGAAAAGGAAAATTACTGGCGCGATGCCGGGACGCTGGATGCCTACTGGGAAGCCAATATCGACCTGACAGCCACCGATCCGGCGCTCAATCTTTACGACAATTCCTGGCCGATCTGGACCTACCAGCAGCAGTTGCCGCCTGCCAAGTTCGTGCATAACGTTGGCGACCGGCGTGGTGTGGCCATTGAGTCGAACGTCTCCGGCGGCTGCATCATCTCCGGTGAACTGAACCGCTCGCTGCTCTTCTCGTCCTGCCGCATTCACTCCTATGCCAAGGTCGACTGGTCGGTGCTGCTACCGGAAGTGCAAATCGGACGGGGAGCCAGGATCAGCCGCTGCATCATCGACCACGCGGTCGTCATCCCGCCCGGCATGGTCATTGGCGAAAATGCCGAGGAAGACGCAAAACGCTTCCGGCGGACCCCGAACGGCATCACGCTGGTTACCCAGCAGATGCTTGACCGGGTTTCCTGACGCCCTCCGCGAGAGAGGGGGGCAGGCTCCCCCTCTCTCCTCCCTTCACCTCTGTTCAAGGTTTGATGGCCATGCGTATTCTTCATGTAGCTTCCGAGATGTATCCCCTGATCAAAACGGGCGGTCTGGCCGATGTGGTCGGCGCCCTGCCGCAGGCACTGACCCGGCGCGGGCTGGATACCCGAGTCATTCTGCCCGGCTTCCCCAGCGTGCTGGCTGGCGTGACGGCGCTCAGAACCGTGAAGGAGGTCGGCCCGGTCTTTGGTGCAGCGACGGTCAAACTGCTGCTTGGCCGCCTGCCCGGCAACGATGAACTGTCGATTTATGTGATCGACGCTCCCTTCCTTTATAAGCGTAGCGGCAATCCCTACACCGGGCCGGAGGGCCAGGACTGGCCCGACAACCATCGACGCTTTGCCCTGCTCGGCTGGGTCGCCGCGCATATTGCCTCCGGCGAACTGGATGAAGACTGGATTCCCGAGGTCGTGCATGCCCATGACTGGCACGCCGGGCTGACGCCAGCCTACATCGCACAGAATCCGGCCTTGCCGACAGGCACCGTCTTCACCATCCACAACATGGCCTTCCGCGGCATCTTCCCGATGGACAGCCAATATGAACTGGCCCTGCCAATGCAGAAGCTGACGCCGATGGGCATCGAATTCCACGGCAACATCTCGTTCATGAAGTCCGGCCTGATCTTCTCGAAAAAGATCACCACGGTCAGCCCGACCTACGCGCGTGAAATCTGCACGGCGGAATTCGGCTGCGGCATGGAAGGCGTGATGCGTGATCGTGGACGCGACCTCTCCGGCATCCTCAACGGCGTTGATTACGAGGTCTGGAATCCGGAAGACCCGACCCTCGCCAAACCCTATAACGTGGACAATCTCGCCGGCAAGGCGGCCTGCAAGCAGGCGCTACAGGCCGAGATGGGTCTGGCGCAAACCAATGACGGGCCCCTGTTTGCCGTGGTCAGCCGTCTCACGTCGCAGAAAGGCATGGATCTGCTGCTCGCCTCCCTGCCTGAACTGCTGCGCGAAGGCGGACAGCTGGCGGTGCTCGGTACTGGTGATGGCGATCTTGAAGCCGGCTTCCGCTATGCGGCCTCGGCCAATCCGGAGCGCGTCGCGGTACATATCGGCTACAGCGAACCGATGTCGCATCGCATCATGGCCGGCGCAGACGTGCTGCTGGTCCCCTCACGCTTCGAACCCTGCGGCCTGACCCAGCTTTACGCCCTGCGCTACGGTACCTTGCCGCTGGTACGGCACGTTGGCGGACTGGCTGATACCGTGGTCGATGCAACGCCGGAAAATCTGCGCAAGGATCGCGCCACCGGTTTCGTTTTCGCCGACGCCTCGCGTCATGCCCTGGGGCAACGCATCTGCGAAGCCTGCGCCCTGTATCACGACAAGGCGATGTGGGAACAGGTGCAGCGGCGCGGCATGAGCCAAGACTTTTCCTGGAACGACTCGGCCGGCAACTACGAAGCGCTCTACCGCTCCTTGCTGCCTGCCTGATTGAATTCTGTTCCGGCCAGAAGTTTCCCTCTCCGGCGTCATGCCGGAGAGGAGCCGGAAAGCGCTGAGAGAAGCGCGTTTATTTTCTGCCGTTGAGCAGGGCGGCGATGTCCTGTTCCGCCTCGATCCAGTCACGCAGGGGATCGCTCTTGAAGTGATTACTTTCCGCGCGATAGTAGGCCGCTTCGGCAACCATGCGATAGCGTTGTTCATCGCTGACCGTCAGCACGGTGACGCTCGCCACTTCGGCGACCGGCTTGGCTGCTTTCGCCGGTTTGGCGGCAGCCGGCTTCTTCACCGCAGCGGGCTTTTTCTCGGCGACCGGCTTGGCTGCGGCCGGCTTTTTGGCAGCAACGGGCTTGCTTTCCGCTGCTTTGGTTTCTGCCTTGACAGCAGGCGCTGCCTTGGCGGGAGGGGGTGCAACGACGGGCTTCTCAGCAACCGCCTTTTTCGGTGCTGCCTTGCTGGCAGCTGTTTTACTGGTTGTTCCGGCCATCTTTATTTCTCCTCTCGGATGTTGTGTTTACGTCCGGCAATCGACCGAACAGGCATAAGTATACTATAAGGCGCCTAAAGCAAGAATTATGCAAAATGGGATAAGGAACAACGATTTATAATGTTGGCAAAAACATTTTGTGTATTTATCGGCATGTCATGCCATTCAATTAAGCCGGAACAATGGGCATAGGCATACGACAAGCGACCAAGGAAAGAAAAGATCATGATTGATTTACGCAGCGATACCATTACCCGACCGACCGAAGCCATGCAGGAGGCCATGTTGCAGGCCATGCGCGATCCGCAACTGGGCGACGACACCCTGGCTGGAGATCCCGTCGTCCGCGAGTTGGAGCTTGTGGCAGCAGCGCTGGCCGGCAAGGAAGACGGACTCCTGGTCAGCAGCGGCGTCATGGGCAATCTCGTGGCGACCTTGAGCCATGCACCGGCAGGCGGAGAGATTGTCGTTGACGCCCTGTCGCATATGGCCAGATCGGAGATGGGCGGCATGTCCCGTCTGGCCGGACTTTATGCCATCCCGATTGCCTCGGTTGACGGGAAAATGGACCTGAATCTCCTGCAGGCGGCCCTGCGTGCCGACTATGACCGCTCCGGCACACCAACCGCGCTGGTTTGCCTGGAAAGCAGCCACAACCATTCCGGCGGTTGCGTTCCCGGCCTCGATTACCTGCGCAGTGTCGCCCGCATGGCTGCCGACCGAGGCATCGCCGTGCATCTCGACGGAGCACGCGTGTTCAATGCCGCCATTTCGCTGGGCGTCCCCTTGCGTGACATCGCCTGCCATGTCGACAGCCTGATGCTGTGCCTTTCCAAGGGGCTTTCCGCGCCCATGGGTTCGCTGTTGCTTGGTTCACGCGAATTCATCGCCCGCGCCCGCGTTTTCCGGCGTATGGTCGGCGGTGGCCTGCGCCAGTCCGGTATCATCGCGGCGGCCGGTCTGGTCGCCCTGAACACCATGGTCGAACGCCTGGCAGACGATCATCGCAACGCCCGTCGGCTCTGGGAAGGATGGCAGGGCATCGACCCGGCGCTGGTTGATACCAGGCCACCCGCCTCGAACATCGTGCATCTGCGCGTGCAGCACACCGCCCTGCCGCTCGCCGTCGACTGGCAGGCGCGACTGGAACAGCAGGGTGTCATGATGCTCGCCACCGGCCATCATCATCTGCGCGCCGTCCTGCATCGCCATATCCGGGAAAGCGACATTCCCGAAGCGGTTGCGGCGGTCAGGCGAATCAGCGAATCGG
>CAYMYD010000020.1:0-17836 GCA_964394535.1 uncultured Propionivibrio sp.
CTTTCCCCCAACCTGCCCCTCGCGACGCGAATGGCATGATTTAAAGGCCATGAAATGTGAAAAGTGAAACGTGAAATGTGGAAAACCATGCCTGTTGCAGTCGTTTCCAGATTGGTTTTGCCCTTTTCAAAGCGCGAAGCGCCTGATATTTCACGTTTCACCTTTCATGTTTCACGTTTTACTTTTTCATCAACTCAAACCAAGGGAGAGAACCATGTCAGAACACAAAAGTCGCCATACCGGGAAAATTGCTTGTCTGGCGGTGATCGCGGCGTTTGCCGCCAATACGGCATTTGCCCAGGCGGCCAAATGGCCGGAGCGCACCATTACCATCGTTGTTGCTTCGCAACCAGGCGCTGCACCTGACGTTCTGGCCCGGCTGGTCGCCGAGCCGCTGGGAACACGCCTGGGCCAGACGGTCATTGTCGAAAACCGTCCCGGCGCTTCGGGGGGAATCGGGGCCGGGTTTGTCGCCCGTGCCGAGCCTGACGGCTATACCCTGCTGATGATGACCCCGGTGCATAGCTACGGGCCGGCCATCACGCCGCAAACGAAGTACGATCCGGTCAAGAGCTTCGCTCCGGTTTCGATGATCGCCTCGGTGCCGCTGATCATGGTGAGCACCCCGCAGATCGGTGCCAAGACAGTCAGCGAATTTGTCGATCATGCCAAAAAGAACCCGGGCAAACTCAATTATTCGTCGCCGGGCATGGGCACCTTGCAGCATCTGGCAACCGTGCGCTTCATGAAGCAGGCTGGCATTGACATGGTTCACGTCCCCTACAAGAGTGGCGCGGATGCCGTGGTTTCCCTGTTGGGGAATACCAATCACCTGTTTTTCTCCGGCATGCCGCCGGCCCTGCCGCACGTCAAGACCGGGAAGCTTCAGGCACTGGCGGTGACCACGGCCAAGCGTACCGACTCCGCGCCGGATGTGCCGACCATGAAGGAAGCGGGATTCCCGGAAATCACGGTGGATAACTGGCATGCCCTGGTGGCCCCGGCGGGAACGCCAGCGGCGGTTGTGGCCCGGTTCGAAAAGGAAATTGCCGCCGTGCTGGAAATGCCCGCCGTCAAGGAAGGCTTCTTCAATTCCGGCTCCTCGACCTGGTTCCTGTCGGCCAAAGATCTGGGCAACCTGATCGCCGACGAGTCAAAGAAATGGACGGAAGCCGCCAAGGAAGCCGGGTTGGCGGTCAGCAAATAAAGCGGGGAACTTGAGGGAAAAGGCGTGGATGTTGCAATGTGTCGAGGCGGTTTTTGATCGTTCCCACGCTCCGGCGTGGGAACGCAAGCCCAGGGACGCTCCTGCGTCCCGATATGTCAGCGCCCGACGCGGCGTGTAGCGCAGATGACGCTGGAGCGTGGGAACGATCAATTCTCCACATTTCACCTTTCACTTTTCACGTTTTACCTTGGCATTCGGAGACAAAATGAAAACACCGGCAAGCGCTCAAAAGAATCTGCTGACGGGGTTGTTATACCTCGGTATCGCCCTCTTTTTCGGCGTGCAGTCTTTCGGTCTCGGGATTGGCAAGGTCGACGAGATGGGGCCGGGGTTTTATCCGCTGGTCTTGAGTGTTTTGCTCACCATCGCCGGTGTGGTGGTGATCCTGAGCGGCCGGAGCGAATCCGGCCGGGTTTCGCCGATTCACTGGCGGGGGCTGGTGTTTGTGCTTGGCGGGCTGATGCTTTTTGCCTTGCTGGCGACCGGGGCCGGTTTTGTGCCGGCCGCCTGGCTTGCCGTCTATTTTTCAACCTACGCTTCCAAAAAGATCGGGCGTAAAACTGCGATCATTGTAGCCACGGTATTTACCGTGGTGGCCTGGTTCGTCTTCCTCAAGTGTCTGGGCATTCCGATCCGGCCCTTCGGCCCCTGGATCATCAAATGAGGGGCTGGTCATGGACATACTGAGCAACCTGAGTCTCGGATTTTCCACGGCGCTGACGCCGCTGAATCTGGCTTATTGTTTTGCCGGCACCCTGCTCGGCACGCTGGTCGGCGTTTTGCCCGGTCTGGGGCCGATGGTGACCATCGCCATGCTCTTGCCGCTGACCTTTTCGCTTGATGCGGCGGGGGCGCTGATCATGCTGGCCGGGATTTACTACGGTGCCCAGTACGGTGGTTCGACAACCTCGATCCTGGTCAATATTCCCGGAGAAACCGCTTCGGTCGTCACCTGTCTGGACGGCTACAAGATGGCCCGGCAGGGGCGGGCCGGGCTGGCGCTGGCGACAGCGGCCATCGCCTCGTTCTTTGCCGGGACGATTGCCACCGCGATCCTGGCCCTGTTTGCCCCGCCGCTTGCGGCAATGGCGATCCAGTTCGGGCCGGCCGAATATACCTCGCTGCTCATGCTCGGCCTGATGGCTTCGGTGGTGCTGGCCTCCGGGTCGATTGTCAAGGCGATTGGCATGGTCATCATCGGCCTCCTGATGGGCTCGGTCGGTACCGACGTGAATTCCGGCGCCGCCCGCTTCACCCTGGATCTTGAAAACCTGCTGGATGGCGTGGAGTTTGTCGCCGTGGCGATCGGCGTGTTCGGCGTGGCAGAAATCATCCGCAACCTCGAAGAAGAGGGCGAGCAGACTACCATCACAACAAAAATCCAGGGTCTGATGCCGACCCGGGCGGACTTGAAACGCATTTTCTTGCCCTCCCTGCAAGGCACGGGCCTGGGGTCCTTGCTTGGCATCCTGCCGGGCGGCGGTCCGGCGCTGGGCGCTTTCACGGCGTACGCGCTGGCCAAGAAAACCTCCAAACATCCGGAGGAATTCGGCAAAGGGGCGATTGAAGGCGTTGCCGCCCCGGAAGCGGCCAACAACGCTGCGGCGCAAACCTCGTTCATCCCGATGTTGACCCTGGGCATCCCGTCGAACGGCGTCATGGCGCTGATGATCGGCGCGATGCTGATCAAGGGTATCCAGCCGGGGCCGAACGTCATGTCGGCGCAACCGGCCCTGTTCTGGGGTGTCATCGTCTCGATGTGGATCGGCAATCTCTTCTGCCTCATCCTCAACCTGCCGCTGGTCGGTCTGTGGGCCAAGCTGGTTTCCGTTCCCTATCATCTGCTGTTTCCGGTGATTGTGGGTATTTGCTGCATTGGCGCATTCAGCATCAATAACAAGGTGTTTGATGTCGAATTGATGGTCTTCTTTTCCATCATCGGCGTGATTTTCAGCAAGCTCGATTGTGAGCCGGCGCCCTTGCTGCTCGGCTTTGTCGTCGGGCCGATGTTCGAGGAAAACCTGCGCCGTGCACTGGTTGTCTCGCGCGGCGACCCGATGATTTTCATTGAGCGCCCGATCAGCGCGACGCTGCTGGCCATCGTCGTCGTCATCCTGCTGCTCCCCCTGTTGCCAGCGATCAATAAAAAACGCAAAGACGCTTTTACTGAATAAAACCAGCCAATTTGCCAAGGAGAAACCATGAAAACGATCCTGATCCTGATGGATAGTCTGAACAGAAACTATCTCAAAACCTATAACGAAGAGGCGGCCACGATTACGCCGAATATCTGTCAATTTGCGCAGGAATCGCTCGTTTTCAACAAGCATTTCATCGGCTCGGCACCCTGTATGCCAGCCCGGCGGGATCTTTTGACCGGTCGTCTGAATTTTCTCGAAAGACGCTGGGGGCCGATCGAGGCGTTTGACAAAACCATCACCAAAGCGCTGCGCAACAAGGGGGTGTTCTGCCACATCGTCACCGACCATTGCCACTACACCGAAACCGGCGGCGAAAACTATCTGCAGGAATTCAATACCTGGGACTACGTGCGTGGCCAGGAATACGATCCCTGGGTTTCGCGGGTCACGCCTATCCGTGACCGGAATCTGGAACACTACGGGGTCATCTTCGATCAATACGAAGCCAACCGTACCCTGTTCAAGGAAGAAAAGGACTATCCCACGCAGCGCACCTTCGCTGCTGCCTGTGACTGGATCGAAAACAACAAGGATGAGGACAATTACTTCCTGCAGGTCGAGGTGTTCGATCCGCATGAGCCTTTCGATACGCCGCAGGAATATCTGGATCTCTATGGCGACAACTACGACGGGCCGCGTTTCGATTGCTCGACCTATCGCGCCGTGACCGAACCCGAAGACGCCATCAAACATCTCCAGAACCGCTATCGCGCCACGCTGACCATGGCTGACAAATGGTTCGGTCGCCTGATCGACAAGCTCAAGGAAACCGGAAACTACGATGACACCCTGATCATTTTCACCACCGATCACGGCCATCTGCTGGGCGAATACGGTTTTACCGGCAAGAACTACATGCACGGCTACAACCAGTTGTCCAACATCCCGCTCATGGTGCGTTTCCCGGGCGGCCCGCATGGCCAGCGGACCGACGTGCTTTCACAGGGCATTGATCTGGCCGCGACCATCCTCGATTATTTCGACATCCCCAAGCTCGACACGATGACCGGCACCTCGCTGCTTGACACCTTCCAGGGCAAACCGCAGAAAACTCGGGACTGCCTCCTCTTTGGCTGGTTTGGCGGAGCGATCAACATTTTTGACGGGCGCTACACCTATTTCCGGGCCGCCGTGCGCGAGGACAATACGCCGCTGTTCAATTACTGCTCGATGCCCACCACCCTGCTGCAATTCATGGGGAATGACGTGGTCGACGACATTGAAATGGGGCGCTTCCTGAAATATACGAATTTCCCGGTCTATAAAATCCCGGCGAAATTCCCGATCGGGCATCTTCGTTCACGAGAACACATCAGCGATACCCTGCTCTTTGACACCCTCACTGATTACGAGCAAAAACGCCCGCTCAAGGACCCGCTCATCGAAGCCGAGATGGAGAAAAAGCTGGTGAAAATGATGCACTGGGCCGATGCGCCCGACGAGCAGTTCGAGCGGGTCGGGCTCAGGAAATAGGACGGCGCTCTGCCGGGCAGACCCTCCCTGCGCTTGAACGTGCCAGCCCGTGCTGGCCGTGAAAGTCGCAGGGGAGGCCGTTCGTGTCATTGGTGGGTGGCGTGCTGCCCCTGAAAGGTTCATTTTGACGGCGGTGTTTGGTTGTTTTCGTGCAAAATGATCGATATTGTCTCTCGGTGTTTGATTTGTCTCCGTATAAAAACCCCCTGGCCGGACGCTTTTTTCACCGAAAAACACGTATAAGCTATTGATTTTTATTGGTCATTATTTTTTTCGTGCGTCCTATTGCAATGCTGACAGCTCGTCTATAGAATGGTTTCAGAAAGATCATAATGATCGAAATAATTTCAGGGGCGGCTCACAGAGGGTTTTAAATTCCTGGGTTCGCTGTTTTTGCCTGACGAGGGGTGGTCGCTGTTTTTCGTCACGGAATTTAGGGGGGAAGTTTATGGCTGCGGGCATCGAACTCATTGATGTCACCAAACGCTTCGGCGACAACACGATTGTCGAGGGCGTCAATCTCAAGGCGGCGGGTGGCGAGTTCATCGTCCTGGTCGGTGCATCCGGTTGTGGCAAGTCGACGACCCTGCGCATGATCGCCGGGCTGGAATCGGTGACCGAAGGCCGAATCCTGATCGGTGACCGTGATGTCACCAACGCACGGCCCGACGAGCGCAATATCGCCATGGTGTTCCAGAGCTACGCGCTCTATCCGCACATGACGGTCGCTGAAAACATGAGCTTCGCGCTGACGCTGACTAAAACACCGCGCGAGGAAATCTCCCGCCGTGTGGCCGAGGCGGCACGCATTCTCGGTATCGAAAACCTGCTTGAACGCAAACCCAAGGCCCTCTCCGGTGGTCAGCGCCAGCGTGTGGCGATGGGCCGGGCGATTGTGCGTGAACCGGCGGTTTTCCTGTTCGACGAACCCTTGTCCAACCTTGACGCCAAGCTGCGCGCGCAGATGCGCGTTGAACTTGCGCTGTTGCACAAGCGTCTGGGCAAGACCACCGTTTATGTCACTCACGATCAGGTCGAGGCCATGACGCTGGCTGACCGCATCGTGATTCTCGAAAAAGGCGTGATCCAGCAGATCGGTACGCCGACCGAGGTTTTCAACCGGCCGCGCAACCTGTTTGTCGCCGGTTTCATCGGGTCGCCGGTGATGAACTTCTTCAATGGCACTCTGGCCAGCGCCGAAGCCGTCGATCTGCCGGGGGCCGGGATTCGCGTGGCGTTGCCGAAGCCGGTCAGCGGGGCGGTCGGTACTCCGGTGGTGCTCGGCATCCGGCCGCAGGGCCTGAGCCTGGGCGAATCGGCGGGAGAGAGCGGCGCCTCGATGTTGCGCATGAAAGTCCGGGTGGCGGAATACCTGGGCACTGAAACGGTCATTAACGGCACCCTTGCCGCTTCCGACGAACTGGTGACGGCGTCCGTGACCGGTGAGCATGGCGGCATTGCCGGGCGTGAAATCGGCCTGCTGGTCGACCCTGTCCACCTGCACGTCTTCGACGCGGCCAGCGGGCTTAATCTGATTCATTGACAACCACAACAGGAGGCAAACCATGAAAAGACGTGATCTATTGAAGGCAGGCGGCATGGCCGGGATACTCGCAGCGGCCCAGTTTCCGCTGATCAAGGGGGTTCTTGCACAGGATCGCTACGCCAAATACAAGGGCCAGACCGTGGTCATGAACATCCCGGCGCACCCGCATTACGACGCGATGCTCAAGATCCTGCCCGAGTTCACCGCTGAAACCGGCATCAAGGTCGAAGTCGACAAGATCGCCATTGGCCGCATGAAGGACAAGCAGTTGCTGGAAATGGCCAAGCCGCAGGGGGATTACGACGCCGTTTGCTACATCGTCATGTGGAAGGGCGAGTACGTCAAAAAGAATCTGATCGAATGCATCGAACCCTATTTCCAGAACGCCGCACTGGCTGATCCGAATTACGACATCAACGACATCGTCAAGGGTTATCTGGAAAATCTGGGTCTCGTCGGTGGCAAGAAGGGCTATCTGCCCGGCCCCGGTGCCAAGCTCTACGGCCTGCCCTACGGTGCGGAAACCTCGGTGCTGGCGTATCGCAAGGATATCTTCGAGAAGCACGGCTTCAAGGCGCCGACAACCTATGATGAACTGCAAAAACTGCTCGCTCCGCTGAAGGCCAAGGAAGGCATCGGTGCGCTGACGTCGCGTGGTCAGGCCGGTCACCAGTGCGTTCACGCCTGGCTCCTGCACATGAACCCGCTGGGCGGCGAAGTGTTCGATGACAACTGGAATCCGGTGTTCAACAAGCAGCCCGGCATTGACGCGCTGAAACTTCTGAAGGAAATCTCCGACACCGGCCCGGCAGGGATTCCCGGCTACGGTCAGGGTGAAATGATCACCGCCTTCCTGCAAGGGCAAGCCTCGATGTATCTGGATGCAATCCTGATCATGGGGCAGGTCAATGATCCGAGCAAATCGAAGATTGCCGGCAAGGTCGGCTACGCGCTGCATCCGAAAGGCAGCCGTTACGCTGCCCAGTCCGGCGGTTTGGGCCTCGCCATTCCGAAGAACGCCAAGAACAAGGATGCCGCTTTCCTGCTGATGCAATGGCTGACCTCCAAGTCTTCCGATATCAAGGTCGTCAAACAGGGCGGTAACGCCACGCGCATGTCCACGCTCAACAATCCTGACATTCTCAAGCAGTATCCGGACTTCGAGATCCTGAAGGAGCAGTTGAAATACGTTGAGCCCGATTGGCGTCCGCTGATTGCCGAATGGGATGAAATCAACATCCAGGCACTCGGCGTTGCCATTTCCGAAGCGCTGACCGGCAAGAAAACGCCGGAAGATGCATTGAATGGCATGGTGCCGAAAGTCACCGACATCATGAAGCGCGGCGGGTATCTGAAAGCCTGAGGGCTGTGAAGGGGGAAGGTAGAAGAGGGAAGGGTGCGCCATCGCTTTGCTTGGTTTTGCCCCTTCCTCAATGCCATCCCCCTCCGCAAACTTTTCCCTCGTGATCGGTTTTTCCCTTCCCCCTTCCCCCTTCTCCCTTCCCATCAAAAGCCATGAAAATCGACTCCAACGCCAATACCCGCACGGCCTGGCTGTTCCTGCTGCCAGCGGTCGTGATCATGCTTGCTGCCTGCCTCTACCCGACGCTCTCGGCGATACGGCTTGGCTTTTTTGACTGGAGCATGGGAACGCCCTGGGCCGATGCCAAGTGGGTCGGTTGGGATTCCTTCGAAATTGTCTTTACCGATTCGGCGATGTGGCGCAGCTTATGGACCACGCTCGAATTTGCGGCCATCAGCGTCACCGCCGAAATGGGGCTGGGGATCGCGCTGGCCCTGGCGCTGGAAGGCAATCTGCGCGGCATGGCGTTTTTCCGCACCCTGTTCATCCTGCCGATGATGGTGGCGCCGATTGCTGTCGGCCTCACCTGGCGCTACCTGTTTGATGCCCAGTTCGGCCTCATCAACGCCGTCCTCGCCGTTTTCGACATTGCCGCCAAGGGCTGGCTGGCTGATGAGTCGCTGGCGTTTGCGGCGATCATCATTGCCGACATCTGGCAATGGACACCCTTCGTTTTCATCATGGTCATCGCCGGCTTGTCGGGAGTCGATACCAGTGTTCTCGAAGCAGCGAAAATTGACGGCGCACGCTGGTGGACGACGACCCTGCGCGTCAAACTGCCGATGATCGCCCATGTGCTGGCGATCACCCTGGTGATGCGCCTCATTGACGCCTTCCGCGTGCTGGAAGTGATCTACGTGCTGACCTTCGGCGGGCCGGGCGATTCGACCGAAGTCCTGTCGCTGCACATCTACAAGACCGCCTTCATCGGCCAGAAACTCGGTGCCGCCTCGGCCATCTCGGTGCTGCTGCTCGCCGTCGTGATGCTGCTTACCTGGCTGGCGCTACGCATGTCCAACCCACTGGCGGATAACGACAAATGAACAACTCACGCGCATTGCTCGCCCTGCGTTACCTGGCGCTGGTGGTGCTGGCCATCCTTTGCGTCGGCCCGATCCTGATCATGTTTCTGACCTCGTTCAAAACGCAGTCACAAACTTTCACCACCGGCCTTTCCTTCTTCTTTGTCCCGACGCTGGAAAACTACCGTGACGTCATCTTTGATTCGAGCTTCGGGCGCTACCTGATCAATTCGCTGATCGTCGGCGTTGTTGCCACCCTGCTGACCCTGCTGCTCGGCTGCATGGCCTCCTACGGGCTGGCGCGTTTCTCCTTTGCCGGACGCAAGACCATCGCCTACGCCACGCTGATGCTGCGTACGGTCCCGCTGGCGGTCATTGCCGTGCCGGTGTTCATGATTTGGAGCGACTGGAAGCTGACCAATTCGCTCTTCGGCCTGATCCTGCTCTATGTGGCGGTCAATCTGCCCTTCACCATCTGGCTGCTCTACGGCTTCGTCCTGCAGGTGCCGGTCGAACTGGAAGAAGCGGCGTCGATCGACGGCTGCCGCCCGTGGAAAATCTTTTGGCGCATCGTCCTGCCGCTGATCCGCCCCGGCCTTGCCGCCGCAGCGATTTTCACCTTCCGTATCGCCTGGAACGAATTCATCCTGGCATTGGTGCTCACCGACCGCTCGACGCGCACCCTGCCGGTGGCTGCCTCGCTATTCGTCACCGACATCGGCGTCGAATGGGGCAAATTGATGGCGCTCGCCACGCTGATCGCCATGCCGCCGTTGATCTTTACCTTCCTGGCTGCCCGGCAGGTGATCAGCGGACTGACTGCGGGTGCCGTCAAGGGCTGATTGCCCGGCATGCATGGGGTATCATCGGGCTTGAGTTGTCTCGCTGTTATTCGAATGGGTCAAGGAGAGTTTGATGAAAGCAGTGATGGTCATGTTCGATTCTTTGAATCGAAGGATGCTACCCAATTACGGTTGTACGTGGACCAAGGCAGAAAATTTTGCGCGTCTGGGTGAAAAAGCCGCCGTTTTCGACAACTGTTATGTCGGCAGCCTGCCTTGCATGCCAGCGCGCAGGGAATTGCATACCGGACGCTATGGTTTCCTGCATCGCAGTTGGGGTCCGCTGGAGCCCTTCGATAACTCGATGCCGGAAATCCTGAAGAATCGGGGGGTTTATACCCATCTGGTTTCGGATCACTACCACTATTGGGAAGACGGCGGTGCCACCTATCACAGCCGGTACTCCTCGTGGGACGCAATCCGGGGGCAGGAAGGTGACACTTGGGACGGCTACGCTGGCGAGGTTGACGTGCCTGAGCATGTGCCGACCATGCGTGAATTCACGCACCCGGAATGGTGGGAGCACAACTGGAAAAACCGCGAACGTATCCGGCGCGAGGATGCCTGGCCGCAGGATCGTACCTTCGATGCCGGACTGGCCTTCCTGGAAGCCAACAAGGGCGTGGATAACTGGTTCCTGCAAATCGAGACCTTCGATCCGCATGAGCCCTTCGATTCGCCGGATGCTTTCCGCGCCCTGTATCAGGACGACTACGACGGCCCGCACTTCGACTGGCCTCCTTATGCGCCGGTCTCGGAAGGCGAGGAGATCGTCGAGCATACGCGCAAGCGTTACGCGGCGCTCCTCTCGATGTGCGACCGCAACCTGGGGCGGGTGATCGACTTTTTCGACCAGAACGATCTGTGGAAGGACACGCTTTTAATCGTCAACACCGACCACGGGTTCATGCTCGGCGAGAAGGACTGGTGGGCAAAATCCGTGATGCCCTGCTACAACGAACTCGCCAATACGCCGTTTTTCGTATGGGATCCGCGCTCGGCGAAATCCGGTGTGCGTCGCCAATCGCTGGTGCAGACGATCGACATCGCACCGACCCTGCTGGATTTCTTTGGCGCGCCCATTCCGCCGGAAATGCAGGGAAAACCCCTGCGTGAAACGGTCGAATCGGACAAGCCGATCCGGGAAGCGGGGCTGTTCGGTTTCCACGGTTCTTTCGTCAATGTCACCGACGGTCGTCATGTTTTCATGAAGGCGTCCGAGTCGCTCAGCAACACGCCTCTATACGAATACACCCTGATGCCGACGCACCAGCAGGGGTTTTTCACCCCGGATGAGCTGAAGAAGATCGAAATCACCGGACCGCTGCTTTTCACCCGTGGCTGCCAGTTGATGAAGCTTGAAACCGCCAATCGATTGGCCAACGCGACTTTCTGCAACTCCTTCCAGTACGGCGATCTGCTCTGGGATCTCGAACAGGATCCGGAACAGACCACGCCCTCTCAAGACGAGGCGGCGCGGGAAAAAATGATGGCGCATCTTTTGCGGCTCCTGAAGGAATCCGATGCTGGCGAAGAGCAATACCAGCGTCTGGGCCTCTCCGGACAAACCACCAAGAAGCCGGTATTCGAGGATTTTGCACCTGCAAGCGAATTTTCCTGGACGCAGGACGCGAAAAACATCTTCATGGGCATGCTGGCTCTGCTGCCGGAAGGCAAGGTCGATGCCTTCATGGAGGCCTTGCGGCAAACCGTCGGGCAGGGCGCTTCCGCGCAGGTTGAACGCAAGCATTTCATGACGCTGGCGAAACAGTTCTACTCGCCTTCGGAAGACAAGTGCCGGTATTTCGTGGATAAACTTTCACGCCTGCGGTAGCGTGAAATGCAGTGAGGAGAGATGAGTGAGGAGTGGAGCAGATTCGCCATCGGTTTTGCTCCTCACTCTTGATGGTGACTTTCATCCTCCAAGCTAGCCAAGGCCATGAAATTTGGCGCTAAAGACCGTTTTCAGATAAGCCCCTCACGGATTTTTCATGAAGATCAGAAACGAAAAGGATTTTTTTGCCGGATTGTCTTTCCTGCTTATTGGCGGCTTTTTCGCCTTTCTGGCATCCGGTTACAAGTTCGGCAGCACCGAGGCCATGGGGCCCGGGTTTTTCCCGCTTCTGCTCGGCTTTTTGCTGATCGGGGTGGGTCTTGCGGTTGCTTTTTCTGCCTGTAGTTTCAAGGACGAAAGCAATGTCGATGAGGATGGCGCGCTGGGAGGGTTCGCCTGGCGTCCGCTGCTACAGATCATCGGTGCCAATCTTGTCTTTGGCGTCCTTCTGGGCGGACTGCCCAAGCTGGGCCTGCCCTCTTTTGGCCTGATTGCCGCCATCTACGCCCTGACCCTGATGGCTTATGGTGCCGACGGCAAGTTCCGGTTCAGGGAAGGCTTGATTCTGTCCAGTCTGCTGGCAGTTGGCAGCTATCTGGTATTCATCTGTCTGCTCAAGATGCAGATTCCGCTGTGGCCGGCTTTTTTGAAATTCTGAGCAGGAAAAATCATGGAATTACTGGCAAATCTCTCCCTTGGTTTCAGTGTCGCTTTTAGTGCCACCAACCTGATGTACGCCTTTGTCGGCTGTCTGCTGGGCACGATTATCGGCATCCTGCCCGGTGTCGGGCCGGTCGTGACCATCGCCATGCTCTTGCCGGCGACCTTTGCCCTGCCGCCGGTCTCGGCGCTGATCGCACTTTCCGGGATTTACTACGGCGCGCAATACGGCGGTTCGACTACCGCCATCCTGGTCAATCTGCCCGGTGAATCGGCCTCGGTTGTGACGGCACTGGACGGATACAAAATGGCGCTCAAGGGCCGGGCCGGGCAGGCGCTGGCCGCAGCGGCGATCGGCTCTTTCTTTGCGGGCTGCGTCGGAACGCTGGTCATTGCCGCCTTTTCCGAACCCTTGTCGGAAGTGGCCTTCAAATTCGGCCCTGCCGAGTATTTTTCCCTGATGGTTGCCGGTCTGATTGGTGCCATCGCCCTGGCTTCCGGTTCGACGCTGAAAGCGGTGGGGATGATCATCACCGGTCTCCTGCTTGGCCTGGTCGGCATTGATGTCAGTTCGGGAACCCTGCGCTTTACCTTCGACATCCCCGAATTGTCCGACGGTATCGGTTTTGTCGTGATCGCCATGGGGGTGTTCGGTTACGGCGAGGTAATCAGCAATCTCGGCAAACATCCCGACGATCGAAAACTGATCACCAAAAAAATCGAGGGCTTGCTTCCGTCGTTTGCCGACTTGCGTGCCATGTTCCCGGCGATCCTGCGTGGCACCGGTATCGGTTCGGTGCTCGGCATCCTGCCGGGGGGCGGCCCGATTCTCGCCGCCTTTGCTTCCTATACCGTCGAGAAAAAAATGAAATCCACACCCGGTGAAGAGGAGTTTGGCCAGGGAAACATTCGCGGCGTTGCCGGGCCGGAATCGGCGAACAATGCCGGCGCACAAACCTCTTTCATTCCGCTTCTGTCACTCGGGTTGCCGGGGAATGCGGTCATGGCGCTGATGGTCGGCGCGATGATGATCCACGGCATCAATCCGGGGCCGCAGGTGATGAGCAGCAATCCCGACCTCTTCTGGGGGCTCATCGTTTCCATGTGGATCGGGAACCTGATGCTGATTGTCCTCAACCTGCCGCTGATCGGCGTCTGGGTCAAACTTCTGGAAGTGCCATATCGCTACCTTTTCCCTTCGATCATCCTTTTTTGCGCAATCGGCGTTTTTACGACGAACAATAGCGTTTTTGACATCTGGCTTGTCGCGCTCTTCGGTGTTCTCGGCTACCTCTTCGCCCGGTTCGGCATGGAACCGGCTCCACTGTTGCTGGGCTTCATCCTTGGCCCGATGATGGAGGAAAACCTGCGTCGTGCGCTGATCATTTCCGGTGGCGAATGGAGTGTATTTGTTGAGCGCCCCTTGTCGGCCACCCTGCTTTTGCTGGCGCTGATCGTTTTTGTTGTCACCCTGCTGCCGTCGATCAACAAGCGACGTCAGAAGATTTTCACTGAATAGAAGTTTATTTTTTCCAAAGGAGATGGTCATGAAAAAAATCCTGCAAGGGGTATTCCTCGCCGCCATGGTGTTTTTATCCGGTGCGGTCAGTGCGCAGCAAGCCTGGCCGAATGGTCCGATTCGCATCATCGTGACCACGCAACCCGGTATTGCCGTCGACGTTTTTGCCCGGCTTTATGCTGAAAAACTGTCCAAGAATCTGGGGGTGCCGGTGTTTGTCGAAAACAAACCGGGCTCTGCCGGAATTGTCGGCACCGACGCGGCGGCCAAGGCTGCGCCGGATGGCAATACGGTACTCTGGGGCTACAACTCGCTCTTCACGATCAACCCGAATCTTTATGCCAAGCTGCCGTTTGATCCAATGAAGGATCTCGTTCCGGTAGTTCAGCACCTGAATGCCTCCTACATCCTGGTGGCGAACAATGATTTCCCGGCCAAGACCTTCAAGGAGTTTATCGATCTGGCGCAGAGCAAGAAAAAGAAAATCACCTATGCCTCGTTTGGTGCCGGCACCATTGCTCACTTGGCGATGGAAATGATCGAACTGGAAGCCAAAATCTCCCTCGTGCATGTGCCGTACAAGCAGGGCGCGGTCAATGACGTGATCGCCGGCCATGTGAACATGATGGTTCAGCCGACGACAGGCATCCTGCCGCTGATTACCAGTGGCAAGGTGCGTGCCCTGGCCGCCACGGGAAAGACCCGGAATCCGCTCCTTCCTGATCTGCCGACGATTGCCGAGACCCTGCCCGGCGTAGCGATTGAAGGCTGGCATGGTATCTGGGTTCCGGCCGGAACGCCGCGTCCGATCATCGACCGTCTGCATGCCGAGTTCATGAAAATCACCAAGAGCGAAGAGATGCAGAAGCAGATTGCCAATGGTGGCTTTGAACCCGCAGGCAAGTCCCCCGAAGAAACGGAGGCCATGATCCGCAAGGAATTTGGCGAATGGGGGAACATCATCCGCACCAAGGGCATCAAGATCGAGTGATTCTGGGAGGATGCGACACAAGAAAAAACCGGGCAATGCCCGGTTTTTTCTTGTGGAACCCCGGCGCTGGCGACCTGGCGAACGCCGTTTTTCCGTCAGAAGGAAATCAGGGTGATAACCAATGCTTATAGGCAGCAATAAACTGCATTCTTATCGGGTTTTGTAATCGTCTGTAAATTCATGTAACCGAAATGGGGGGAGTAGTACAGGCTTGTTTTCCTCCTTTCCGGCCATCTGTTCTCATCACAAGGAGGGATAACATGAGTTCTACAGCAGTAGCACCGCGCAACGACGAAGCGCACGGCTTCCTGCGCAAGCTGGAAGTGATCGGTAACAAACTGCCGAATCCGGCGATTCTCTTCCTGATCATGCTGGGTTTCCTGGCGCTTTTATCGGTCGTGCTGGAAATGGCCGGGATTTCCGGTGTCGATCCCATGAGCAAAAAGACCATCATGGTCCGCAGCCTCATCAGCAAGGATGGCCTGCACTGGCTGATGACCGACATGATCAAGAATTACATCAACTTCCCGCCGCTGGGGCCGATCATCGTGCTGACCATCGGCATCGGCCTCGTCGAAAAGGCCGGACTGCTGGAAGTCGTCATCAAATCGACGATCCAGAACATCTCGCCGCGCTGGGTGACGACGGTCATCGTTTTCCTGAGTTTCATGAGCCACCTCGCCTCCGACGCCGCCGTCATCATCGTGCCGCCGATTGCCGCGATTGTGTTCTACTCGCTGGGACGCCATCCCTTTGCCGGATTTGCCGCCTCGCTGGCGGCGATCATGTCGGGCTTCACGGCGAACATCCTGATCGTCACCACCGACGTGCTGCTCTCGGGCATTTCGACGAAGGCGGCGCAACTTGTCGACCCGAACGCCGTGGTAACACCGGTCGATAACTGGTACTTCATGTCCTTTTCGGTGATCTATCTGACCATCATCACCGTGGTCATCACCGAAAAATTTGTCGAACCCCGGCTCGGCAAGTACGAAGGTCAGCAGAGCTTTTCACTCGACCCCTGCACCGAACGCGAAATCAAGGCCTTGAAGGCTACCGGTTGGGCGACGCTGCTCTTCATCGGCGTCCTGCTCTTCATGATCGTTCCCGAAGGTGCCCTGCTGCGGAATCCGAAAACCGGCACCATCCTCAACTCACCGCTGATGCGCGGCATCGTACCAATCCTCTTTTTCTTCTTCCTGACCGTGGGCCTCACCTTCGGTATCAAGAGCGGCAAGATCACCAACGGCAACGTCGCTGTGAAGATGATGGGCGAATCGGTGAAAAGCCTGGCCGGCTTCATGGTCATGGTCTTTGCCATCGCCCAGTTCATCGCCGCCTTCGGTTGGAGCAACATCGCGACGATCGTCGCCACCAACGGCGCGCAATACCTCAAGGACATCAACATGACTGGCCTGCCAGCGCTGCTGGGCTTCATGCTCTTTGGCCAGTGCATCGCGCTCTTTGTCGCCAGCGGCTCGGCGATCTGGGCCATGCTCTCGCCGGTGTTCGTGCCGATGTTCATGCTGCTGGGCTACCATCCGGCCTTTGTCCAACTGGCCTTCCGCGCCGGTGACACCTCACTCAATTCGATCATGCTGGTCAATCCCTTCCTGCCGCTGTTCATCGACATGCTACAGAAATACAAGTCGGAATCAGGGATCGGCACCTACCTCTCGCTGATGGTGCCTTACGCCTTCACCTATATGGTGACCTGGTATCTCCTGTTCAGCGCCTGGTATTTCTTCGAACTGCCCATCGGCCCCGGCATCGGGCAACGGCTGATGTAAGAACAGGGAGGGGGGCTTGGCCCTTCCCTCTTTTTCCTGTGAAAGGAGTTGCAGATGGATAAAAAATTGATTGACCAATGGCTCGACGAAAACCGTTCCCGTTTTGAAAAGCTGAGCAGCGACATCTGGGGGCTGGCTGAAATGCGCTTCCAGGAATTCCAGTCCGTCGCGTTGCTGGCCGCAGAACTCGAAGCAGAGGGTTTTACGGTCACGAAAAATCTCGCCGACATCCCCACTGCTTTCATGGGAAGCTATGGCGAAAAAGGGCCGGTCATCGCCATCCTGGGTGAATTCGACGCGCTGGCCGGAATGAGCCAGAGAGGCGGCATTGCGGAAAAAACCCCGCTGGTCCAGGGGGGCACCGGCCACGGTTGCGGCCACAATCTGCTCGGCGCGGCGTCGCTGGCGGCGGCGATTGCCGTCAAGCGCATGCTGGAGCGGACAGGGCTTCCCGGCATCATCCGTTACTACGGCTGCCCCGGCGAGGAGGGGGGGTCCGGCAAGGCGTTCATGGCACGCGATGGCGTTTTTGACGACATTGATGCGGCGATTACCTGGCATCCTTTCGGGGCCAACGGCGTCATGTCGATCTCCATGCTCGCCAACTACCAGATCGCCTACCGCTTCAAGGGCCGGTCGGCCCACGCCGCTGCTGCGCCACATCTGGGGCGCAGTGCGCTGGATGCGGTCGAGTTGATGAACGTCGGCGTCAATTACCTGCGCGAACACATCATTCAGGAAGCGCGGGTGCATTACGCGGTGACCAACACCGGCGGCAGATCACCCAACGTCGTCCAGGCCGAGGCCGAAGTGCTCTACCTGATCCGCGCACCACGCCTGCCCGAAGTCGCCGAAATCTACGAGCGCATCAACAACATCGCGCGCGGCGCGGCGCTGATGACCGGTACGGAGGTCGACATCCTGTTCGACAAGGCCTGTTCCAACTACATCCCGAACCGGGTACTGGGGAAAATCGCCTACGACAATTTCGTCGAGGTCGGTCCGCCGCCCTTTGATGACGCCGATCGGGAATTCGCCCAAGCGATTCGGGCAACCCTCTCGGAAAACGATCTGGCCAGCGACGCCTCGCTGACCCGGAGCTTCATGGGCGGCCATGACCCGAACGGCATCGTGAAGAAGTGTGGCGAAGCGGTGCTGTTTGAGGGCATTCTGCCGTTCAGCGAACGTACTGCGCTGCTGCCCGGATCGACCGATGTCGGCGATGTCAGCTGGATCGCGCCAACGGTGCAGATCGCCACGACCTGTCTGGCCTTCGGCACGCCACCGCATTCCTGGCAACTGGTGGCACAAGGGGTGATGCCCGCTGCCGCCAAGGGGATGCTGACCGCCGCCAAGGTCATGGCCCG
>CAYMYD010000021.1:0-17614 GCA_964394535.1 uncultured Propionivibrio sp.
AAGTCGAGATCAAGCTGGATGAGCGCGGCGAGATTCCCTTCATCGTCACCGCCGTACATCTTTTCTTCCTCACCGGCGTCGTCATCTTTGCCCACCACCCGGCGGTGTTCATGGGGCTCTTGCTGTTCTTCATCGGCTATACCCAAGCCTATAACCACCATCAGGATCCGCTGTTCATCCGCGGCGGGATGATGGTCGCCTTCTTCCTCGCCGGGCTGGTAACGCTCGGCGGCCTGCAGCAATGGTGGCTCCAAGCGGCGCTGGCGGATGTCAATAACACCGTGCTCTACTACCTGGCCACGGCACTGACGGCCATCACCGACAACGCGGCGCTGACCTATCTCGGTTCGCTGGTCGAAGGGGTCAGTGACGGCTTCAAGTATGCGCTGGTCGCCGGCGCAGTGACTGGCGGCGGTTTGACGGTCATCGCCAACGCCCCGAACCCGGCCGGCTTCTCGATTCTCAAAGGCTATTTCCGCGGCGAATCGATCAGCCCGCTGTATCTCTTCCTCGCCGCTTTCCTGCCAACGGTTGTGGCGATTCTGGCGTTCCAGTGCCTGTAAGACCGGGAGCATAAAGCCCGCTTCATGGGCTTGCCCGTTCGGCCGCGCTTTACACCGCGCTTTACGCCGTCTTACCCCGCGCGGATGGATCGGCTATCATCGGACAGAAGTACCTCTTTCTTTTGTCCGGTGATTGCCGATGTTCCAGGAACTGATCGACAGCAATTGGGAAATTCTTGACATCCTGCTGGTGGCGGTCGGCCTGGTCATTTATGTCGGCGCATCGCACACCTTGCACCAGCGCCGCCACCCTTCGGCGGCCATTGCCTGGGTGCTGGGCATTCTGCTGGTTCCCTATATCACCCTGCCGCTTTATCTTGCTTTCGGAACGCGAAAGATCGTGCCGCAACGGGTGGTGCAACGAAACCTGCCCCTCGCTCCAAGCACTCCGGAGCAAACGACGGCGGCACGGACACAGCAACTTGGCCAGGTGATGGGGCTGCCACCGCCGAAGTCCTACGAAAGCCTGCAAATCCATGAAGATGGCCAGCAAGCGCTCACCGCCATGCGGCGCATCATCAAGAGCGCACGACAAACGCTGGAGATAAGCACTTTCCTTCTTGGCCGTGATGTACTCGGCAAGGAGATTTCCGCCCGCCTCAAACAGCGGGCTCGTGCCGGCGTGCGCGTGCGCCTGCTGATCGACGGCGTGGGCTTTTACATGGGCGGCCATCCTGAACTCGAAGGTTTGCGTGCTGCCGGGGTTGAGGTCGTCCTCTTTGTCTCGCTGTTCCGTTCCCCCCGGCGCGGACGGACCAATCTGCGCAACCACCGCAAGATGCTGATCGCCGACGGCAAAGTTCTCTGGTGCGGCGGTCGCAATCTGGCGGCAGAATACTTCGAGGGTGGCTATTACGCCTTGCGCCAGCACGCGCCGTGGATTGACCTCAGCTTCGATCTGCGTGGCGCACTGGTGCACGATGCCCGCTGGCAATTCGAGGAAGACTGGGCCTTTGCCAAGGAACAGGCGACACCCGATGTTCCTCCCGTCCCATTGTCCGACCCCGCCACCTCGTCGCTGGCCCAGCTGGTTGTCAGCGGCCCGGACCACCCTGACGATACGATACACACCCTGCTCATTTCCACCTGTTTTAGCGCACGACAACGCATCCTGGCCATCACCCCGTACTTCGTTCCCGACCAGGTGCTGCTGATGGCGCTGATGTTGGCTGCTCGTCGCGGCGTAAGGGTTGAGCTGGTGATTCCCGCGCATTCCAACCATCGCCTGGCCGATATTGCCCGGCACCGCGCCTTGCGCGATCTGGTTTCTGCCGGCGGGCTCGTCTGGCTGCATCCGGAAATGGTTCATGCCAAGGCGGTGCTGGTCGACGAGGATCTGGCGCTGGTCGGCTCGGCCAATCTGGATAGCCGCAGCCTCTTCCTGAATTACGAGATGATGGTCGCGTTCTACGACCAGCCAACCGTAGCGGAATTTGCCCGCTGGGTGGAAGCACGGCGTCAGGAAACGACGCCCTACCTGGCACGACACCCCGGCGTGCTGCGCAGTCTGGTCGAAGGTATCGTGCTGTGGCTGGCTTTCCAGCTTTAATGCCGTGAAAGATGAAATGTGGAAAACCGTACCGGTAGCGGTCGTATCGGGATGGGTTTGTCGTTTTCAAAGCGCGAAGCGCCTGATTTCTCACGTTTCACAGCGTCTGCTACCCCTGATATTTCATCCTCCGGGCTGGCTCGCGCCATAACCGTTAATCTGAAGTTTTTGGCATCATCCTCTGGACGGGGGGCGGCTTGGTGAGCGGCGCGGTTTCCTCCGGCGGTCGAGCCACCAGGCATAGGCCGGTAACAGCAAGGCCGATCCGGGAAGCAGCAAGAGCAGGAGATAGGGCGAAACCCGCGAAAGGATACGCAACTGCTGCAGCAATTCGGCTTTCTCGCGCGTCGTCCAGATGCCGCCATTGCGGTTTTTCATCAGCAGGGGCATCAGCGCACGCATCCGCACCAGATCAGCAAGTACGGCGCTGGTCTGTGTGCGCTGTGCGGCAAACAGGCGTGAAACGATTCCTGGTCCGGCTTTGCGTGGCGCTTCCGGGATCACCAAAACCCTCGCCAGGAACCCAGTGGCAAGAGCTGTCGGCGCAACATGCGCCAGGTACGCCAGATGACGAACCCGCGCCTTGCCAGGCGCAGGGCACGCCGGATATTGAAAGCAAACAATACGGCGGTCAGCAGACCGACCGTACCCGGATTCTGCCGCACATAATCGCCTGCGCGGCGCAGAACGGCCCGTGCGGTATCCACCCGACCGAGCGCGACCTGTACCGGCCGCACCTCGGCGATCAGCACGTAGCGTTGCGTGGTGATGCGCTCCAGCAAACGGCCGCGTTGCAAGCGGAGATCATTCAGCTGCGGCATCTTCGGCTTTCAGATGACGCAAATCTTCCTGCAACTCGGCGATGCTGGCCGAGAACAGTTGCTCCGGCCGCTGCATGGCCTTGTTGAAGCTGCCGTAGAGGACAAAGCCGACCAGCAGGAAAAGGCCACTGCCCAGACCAAGCACCAGCAGACGGCTCTCCCAGAACAGCGCGGTCAGGAAGGCCAGCAGCACCAGCATGCCCATGGCCAGGAAGAACATCATCCCCAGCGCCAGCAACAGCAGGCGGATGAGATGCAGCTTTTCCTCCGCCACCTCATTGGCGAGAAGTTCCAGCCGTGTCCGGCCACTGGCCAGCAGCGTGGCGACAATATTTTTCAGGGCGGCGAACAGGCCGGCCTGTTCGCCTGCGAAAACACTCATGGCAGACCTGTTCAGCGGCGATTGATCATGACGCCGATAAGGAAGCCAATGCTGGCTGCAATACCGACGGCCTGCCAGGGGTTGGTCTTGACATAATCGTCGGTGGCACGCGCCGCCGCCTTGGTTTTGTCGACCAGAATCGCTTCGGCATCGGCCAGGCGCACTTTGGCGTCTTCCAGGCGCAGATTGATGCGCTCGCGCAGTTCACTGACCTTTTCGCCAGCGATGTCGGCGGTGGCGCGGAGGATTTCTTCAGCGTCGGCGACGACGTTTTTCAGATCATTGACGATTTTCTGCTTGCTGTTGCAGTTGAGTTCGGAATAGTCGGACATGGCAGACCTCATGGTGGTGGGTTAGGGTTCGTTAAATGGCCATCTGGAAAATGTCAGCCATCGTGTGCAGGGTAGCGAATTTGCCCCGATTAATCAATTCAATTGGCGACGGTCGACCCGAGAATATCACGTAGAATTCATGTCTCCCGGCATTTCTCTTTTAAAGGAGTGAAAAATGAAAATTGGCGTCATTATCGAAACCAACAATCCGGAAAAAGCCTGGAACGGAATCCGCTTTGCCAACACTGCGCTGAAGCAGAAACATGAAGTTCAACTGTTCCTGATGGGGGCTGGCGTGGAGGCGGAGTCGATCACCGACGAGAAATATAACGTCCGCGATCAGCTTCACGCCTTCATCGACCAGCAGGGCACGGTTCTGGCCTGCGGCACCTGCATCCGGAGCCGGAACCAGAAGGAATCCGACGCCTGTCCGATTTCGACCATGATCGACTGCCTCAACATGGTCGAATGGGCGGACAAGGTCATCACCTTCTGATTTTTGCCGCCTATTCGGGGTTCCGCGAGTCGATGAACAGCGTGACCGGCCCGTCGTTGACCAGATGCACCTGCATCTCGGCACCGAACACGCCGGTCGGCACCTTGCGGCCAAAATCCGCTTCCAGTTGCCGGACAAAGCGCTCGAACAGCGGACGGGAAATCTCCGGTGCCGCTGCCCGATGCCAGGACGGGCGGTTGCCCTTTTTCACCGAGGCAAACAGCGTGAATTGACTGACGGCGAGAATCTCGCCCCCGACTTCGATCACGTTGCGATTCATCACGCCGTTCTCGTCGTCGAAAATACGCAGGCGCGTCAGCTTGCCGGAAAGCCAGCGCAGATCCTCCTCGCCGTCGTCCGCTTCAACACCGACCAGCAACAGCAGGCCGTGGCCGCTGGCGGCCACCACCTCGCCCGCCACGTCGACCCGCGCCGACTTCACGCGCTGTACCAGAACGCGCACCGCCGATTCCTCAGGGATGCGGCCGGAACACGTCGCCGCTCACCACGCCACGCACCGTGTTGATCAGGGCCAGCGACCAGAGCAGCAACAGGAGCAGCCAGGCCAGCAGGCCGATCTGGGCGATCATGCCGATACTGCTGAGTTTGGCCAGACGCAGGCTGCAAACGACGAAAATCCCGAGAGGGAAGGTGAAGCCCCACCACGACAGCGCGAAAGGCAGCATTTTCCGCCGCCGCGCGGCCAGTGTCAGCAGCACGGCCATGACCAGCCACCACACGCCGAAACTCCAGAGCAACAAACCAATCAGCAGCGCTACCCCGGACGGTACGGGGAAGGGCAGTTGCTCGACCACATTGAGCAGGCTGACCGGAATCACCGCCAGCGGTGCCACATGAATCCATACCGTCGGCGTCAGGATGCCGAAAGCCGGCTTGGCCAGATATTTACGCTGCAAGGTCAGGCTGAGCAGGCCGAGATACATCACCATCCCGGCGCCCAGCCCGAGCAGGTCGATCAACATAATCCATTCGCGCATGGCCCCCTGAACATGGCCGAGCAGGTGACCGCCCGCCACGGGGATCACCACCAGGCCCACCGCCGGAATGAATTTGGCCGGGGTCACGTGTTCGATGCCGACATGATCGCCGCTGAACATGGTGAACAGGACGGCGAAGCTGAAAAGGAAGGTCAGCAACGCACCCGGCCACCAGAACAGCAGCGCCAGTTCGAGCGACGGCCCGAAAGCGAGAAACTGCGAGGCAATAACCAGCATGCCGATGGAAAAGGTCGGATAGAAGCTCGCCTGTACCGGATGCCTGAGCGTCCCCAACGCCGCTTCGCGATAGACCAGCCAGCGCCCCAGCCAGGGAATGGCCAGCAACACGAACAGCGCCAGATTGAAGTAATGCAGCCCCCAGGCCAGCGGCGAGAGGAAGGCCCAGCGTGCTGACAAGCCCAGCGTTGCCAGGCTCAGTACGCCCGTCCCCATGACCGCCGCAAACCAGCCTGGCGCAAAAGTACGGACAATTTCAGAAAAACGGGGATAGGAAAGCGCAGCTTCAGACATGATGAGCAACTAGGTATATAAGGAAACGCTAATTATACGCCGCTTCCCGATTCCGGAGAATTGATTTTTCGCATGCAAAAACGCAGTTCGATGCAGTTCCACCCATCACGCCGCTCGTAGCTCACATCATCAGCCAGCTCCCTGACCAGCAGACGGCCCATGCCGCCATCCCGGCGGAAATCCAGCGGCTGCGCCAGTGCATCACGCAATTCATGCAGATCGGCGAAGGGGTCGAAAGGTGGCGCGGAATCCTCGAAGCACACTCGCGCCGTTCCGGCGACGCAATGAACGGACAGGCGGATTGACAACGCCATTTCGGGTTTCTCCGCCATGCCTCTTCCATAGTGGACGGAATTAACGAATAATTCCTCAATTGCCAGTTGCATGCGCAACACGGTGTCGGCATCGACCTCCTGCCGACAGGCCGCAATACATGCCTGAGCCTGAGGCAAGGCATCCAGCGTGGCGGGGAAGAAAAGCAGGGAGGATTCCATGAACGAAGCAGACAATGAATTCAAAGGAGCACGTTAAATGAGAAAACAAAAAGCGTCCACCCCGTTTTTGCTTGGCGTTTTCGCCGCGCTGCTGGCCTGCACTAGCCACACGTTGGCGGCCGACGAAGCCGGCACGGTCAAAACACTGAAAGGTACGGCGACGATTGAGCGCAACGGCAGCAAAGCCCCGGCCACCATCGGCAGCAGGATTCAGACCAGTGACCGGATCAGCACCGGCGCGGAGAGTTCGATCGGCATTACCCTGCGCGACAACACCCTGCTTTCAGCCGGCCCGAATGCGGTGCTGGAACTCAAGCAGTTTGCCTTCAACCCGACGACTCATGCCGGAACCATCGACGCCACGGTGCGGCGCGGCTCGCTGGGCGTGATCTCCGGGAAAATCGCCAAAGCCTCGCCGGAACAGGTGAGTTTCAACACCCCGTCGGTCTCGCTCGGGGTACGCGGCACCGAATTCATTCTCGAAGCCGGTGAGCGCGGCAGCGCGGAGGATTGAGATGAGTCCCTTCATCATTCCGGTTGTTGCTGTCGCGCTGCTGTTGTTCAGAACCACACCCGAACCCGACCGGGCGATCCTGCTGCCGGATGCCGACGGCAAGGTCGGCAGGATCGTCGTGCGTAGCGCCAGCGGCCAGCAGGAACTGGATACGGCTTACGCCGCCCGCGAAATCGATCGGCAAGGCAACATCGTCGTGCGCAGTGAAGACGCAGCCTCGGTGCGAGCACGTTACGGCGCTTTGCTCGACGCCCGTCCGCCGATGCCCCAGTCCTGGATGCTGTATTTTGTTTCCGGCTCGGCGCAGACCTTGACGCCGGAATCGCAGGCCCAGCTGGATCAGATCAAGACCGCCATTGCCCGTTATCCGGCTCCGGAAATCTCGGTCATCGGCCATACCGACCGGGTGGGCAGCCAGGAGGCCAACGATGTTCTGTCACGTCAGCGCGCCGAAGCCATTGGCAGCCTGCTGCAAGCCAGCGGCATTGAGGCACAAATGACCTTCTCCGGACGCGGCGAGCGTGAGCCACTGGTGCCGACTGCCGACGAGGTCGCCGAACCGGCCAACCGCCGCGTGGAGATCAATCTGCGCTGAGTGCCAACTTGTGGGCGTGCAGAAGCGATTCATAGACGGCCAGGTCACTGTCCGAAAAGCAGCAGAAAATGATCGTCCGCAGTGAAGGATGCTTGTCGAGCAGCGCCGCAACCGTGGTGACGGCAATCGTCGCCGCCTCCCGGACCGGATAGCCGTAAACGCCGGTGCTGATGCCGGGGAAGGCCAATGAACTCACCCCCTGCCGGGCCGCCAGTTCGATGCTGTGTCGATAGCAGGCAGCCAGCCGTTCCGGCTCGCCCTGCGTTCCGCCATGCCACACCGGGCCGACCGTATGGATGACATATTTGGCCGGCAGACGATAGCCTTCGGTCAGCTTGGCCTCTCCCGTCGCACAACCGCCGAGTTGGCGACAGGCACGCAGCAAGTCCGGCCCGGCAGCGCGATGAATCGCTCCATCAACCCCGCCACCGCCCAGCAGCGAAGCATTGGCCGCATTGACAATGGCATCAACAGCGAGCGTCGTGATGTCGGCCTGAATGGCCTGCATGGCCGCGTTCGTCACCCTCATCCTCCCCGATCCAGATAACGTCTTTTCCAGAAGAAAACACCGAGCGCCGTAGCGATGAACAACATGGAAGCAATCGCCAGCCAGAAACCGCTACTGGTATGAATCAGCGGCAGCGATTCGAAGTTCATGCCAAAGATGCCGGCAATCAGGTTCAGCGGCAGGAAAATCGCCGTCAGTACCGTCAGCGTGCGCATGATGTCGTTGGTACGATGTCCCTGAATATTGAAATGAATCTGCACCGTGGTTTCCGTACTCTGCTCCAGGCGACGCACGTGATGGGCAACCCGTTCGAGGTGTTCCAGAACGTCACGGCTACTGACCTGGAGCAGGTCATACTCGCGGCGCAGATGCTGGGTCTCCGGCTCCGGCCAGTTGGTCAGCGCCTCGATCCAGTCCTGGATCGCCGATAGCTGATCCTCGCAGATCTCGTCAAGGTAATGCAGCGTCAGACGGGCATCCAGCAGGGAAGCCCAGTTGTCAAAACGGCTCTGCGGGTCAAGCAGCTCCGCCTGCCAGTAATCCAGTTGATGGGTCAATTCGCGGCGCAGTTCAAGAAAGCCATCGACCATCAGATTGACCAGGCGCAGCATCAGGTCGGCCGTACTGGTGGGCAGGCGCGCCCCGGCAACCCGCCCTTCCGCAGACACCGGCGCCAGCAGGCGGGTGGTGAAGACTTCGCGCACCGGACAGTCGGCCGGATGCACGCTGAGCAGGACGCGATCAAACAGCGCAAAACCGACCGGACTGGTATCGATCTTGCGCAGGATCGGTGTCCGGGCCTTGCGCCGGGCATCGGCATCCTGAACCGGGGGCTTCTCCTTGCCCGCATTGCTGGCGGCAAGCCGCCGGAAAACCAGGATGTCGTACTGGTAGGTATAGTCGTAGTGCGATGGAATATAGGGATTGAGCAGGTCGGAAATATGCAGATCGACCAGTTGCATGCCGCACAGCGAGTGTAAGGCCGTCTGAATCTCCTGCTGCCGGTTGCCGAATTCGGCGTTGGTGCAGATGATCCAGAGAAAGCCCGGTTCCGCCGGCATGCTCGCTTCGGCCAGCGAATCAACGGCGCTGACCCCATTGGGCAAAATACTGAGAATGTGCATTCGCTTTCTCCTGTCCGGCGGCAATCGTCGCCGGAGACTGATCCGTGAGGCAACTGAATCGCCGGAACCACTTGCCCCTTCCTGATGATGCGCGTGCTGCCTGATATTTTACCTTTCACCCTTCACGCCATCGCTTCAGGTGATTGCTCCGCACTGTAGCCGCCCTTTTTGTCAGCACGATGACCGGCGCAAGCATTTTATCTTCCGGCCCATCCCTTCTGCTATCCTTTGCGCTGTTTCCGGAATATTGATCCATGGCAAAACTTCTCTTCTTTCTGGTGCTGCTGTTCGTCGTCTGGCGAGTGCTTTTCAAGCCACGGCCCAAACCGCCTGCCAGACCAGCGCCCACGCCTGCACAGCAGGACGGCGAACGCATGGTGCCCTGCGCCTGGTGCGGCGTTAACCACCCGGTCAGCGAAAGCCTGCTTGCCGATGGCAAGCCTTATTGCTGCGAACCACACCGCGCATCCGCCCGCGCCGCCGAATGATGCTCATGCCGCAAAACACGGAGCGCAAGGAAAGTCCGTTTTCGGAAACGCACTGGAAGTCGCTGCGCTATTTCAATTATTACCGTTTCTGCCTGGCACTGATCCTGCTGGCTTCCTCGCTATTCGGCTCACCGGAATTCTCCATTCTGGGAACCGGCATCGGCACCTTCCACCGTACGGTTTCCGGTCTCTACCTGCTGGCGACGATCCTCTCGCTGACCGGTTTGCGGCTGGTGCATCAGCACTTCAATCTGCAACTGAGCCTGCAGGTACTGACCGACATTCTGGTGCTGATCCTGCTGATGCATGTCAGCGGCGGCGTTCGCAGCGGGCTCGGTGCCATGCTGCTGGTGACGCTGGTCGCCGCCGGGCTGGTCGGACAGGGGCGGCTGGTGCTTTTCTACGCCGCGATGGCGACGCTGTCGATGCTCTTCGAACAAACCTGGCGTGCCATCCATTCCGATTTCGAAGTCGTAGACTTTTTCCAGGCCGGCCTGTTCAGTGCCGCCTGCTTCGGCGTCGCCATTTCCGCACGCCTGCTGGGGCTGCGCATTTTTGCCCACGAGGAACTGGCCCGCCAGCGTGGCATCGACCTGAAAAACCAGATGCTGATCAGCCAGCGCATCATCGAAGAAATGCAGGATGGCGTCCTGGTGATCGAACGTGACGGCTCGGTTCGGCAGCGCAATCCGCGTGCGGAACGACTGCTGGGGCTGAGCGACCCGTCGACGCGCATGCTCGGCAACTACTCGACCGAACTGGCGAGCCGTTTTGCCGACTGGTGCGCGCGCGGGACAAACGATCCGGTACTGGTGCGTGCCCCGGCCAGCGGCATGCATCTGAGTGCCCGTTTTGTGCCAACAGACAGCACCGGGCGGGACGTGCTGGTTTTTCTTGAAGACACGGAACGTTTGCAGGAGCAGGCCCGCCAGATCAAGCTGGCTGCCTTGGGGCGCCTGACGGCAAACATCGCCCATGAAATCCGCAATCCGCTGTCAGCCATCCGCCATGCCAGCGAACTGCTCGGCGAAGGCACACAGGATCCGACCGGGGAACGCCTGCTACGCATCATCATGGACAATACCCTGCGGGTCGAGCGCATCGTCAGTGATGTGCTGGAACTCGGACGCCGTGACCGGACACACCGGGAACTGATCGATCTGAGGCAGGCCCTGCCACAATTCATTGACGAATATCTCCTCAAGGAACAGATCAGCCCCGGCCTGCTACAGCTGGAATTATCCGGTTCGGCGCGCCTGTATTTCGATCGTTCGCATTTCTATCAGGTGCTGTCGAATCTGACGGGCAACGCCTTGCGCCATTCACAGCAACAGGAAGGCAGCATCCGGCTGCTTGTCCGCGACAGCATTCATGAGGGCTGGGTGGATCTGAGCATCCAGGATGATGGTCAGGGCGTGGATGAAGCGCATCGCGAACATGTCTTCGAGCCCTTCTTTACCACGCACCATCAGGGCACGGGCCTGGGGCTCTACATTGCCCGCGAACTGTGTGAGGCCAATGGCGCGCGACTCGAACTGCGGCACAGCGAAACGGGTGCGCTTTTCTGCATTTCAGGGAGGAACGAGTGTCAATAAACAAGGGAGAACGGCGAACGCGGAGCGACACACCCCGCGTGCTGGTCATTGATGACGAGGCGGACATCCGTGAATTGCTCGACCTGACCCTGGCCCGCATGGGACTCGCGGCCGATTGCGCCGGATCGGTCGCCGAAGCAAAAAAATATCTCGAACAGGAAAACTACAATCTCTGCCTGACCGATATGCGCCTGCCTGACGGCGAAGGTCTGGAAATCGTGCGGCTGATCGGCACACGCTACGCGGAAACGCCAGTGGCCGTCATCACCGCCTTCGGCAGCACGGACAACGCCGTTGCCGCGCTCAAGGCAGGGGCTTTCGATTATCTGGCCAAGCCGGTCGCGCTCGACCAGTTGCGTACCCTGATCAAGTCAGCGCTCAAGCTGCCTCAAGCGGGAAGCAGCACACCAGGCGCACCGGGTAGCGGTATCCGCCTGATCGGTAACTCGTCGGCCATCATCCAGGTACGTGAGCTGATCGGCAAGCTGGCACGCAGTCAGGCCCCCATCTATATCTCCGGCGAATCTGGCAGCGGCAAGGAACTGGCAGCCCGTCTGATCCATCAGCAGAGCGCCCGTCAGGCCGCCCCCTTCGTCCCGGTCAACTGCGGCGCCATCCCGGAAAACCTGATGGAAAGCGAATTCTTCGGCTACCGCAAGGGCGCCTTCACCGGGGCTGACAGCGAACGCGAAGGCTTCTTCCAGGCCGCCAATGGTGGAACCCTGTTTCTCGACGAGGTCGCTGACCTGCCGCTGGCCATGCAGGTCAAACTGCTACGGGCCATTCAGGAGAAACGGGTGCGCAAGGTGGGCAGCGCCAGCGAGGAAGCGGTCGACGTGCGCATCGTTTCGGCAACCCACCGCAAGCTCAAGGAGTGCGTCGACAATGGCAGTTTCCGCCAGGATCTTTACTATCGGCTCAATGTCATCGAACTGAAAATGCCCTCCCTGCGTGAACGTCAGGAAGACATCGCGCCACTGGTCGAGGCGGCGCTCCTGCGCATTTGCGGCGACCAGGTACCCGAGCTTTCGCCGGAAGCCTTCAAGGCATTACTCGGCTATTCCTATCCAGGCAATGTGCGTGAACTGGAAAACATTCTGGAACGGGCCACCGCCCTCTGTGTCGACGGGAAGATCACGCCAGAAGACCTGCAACTGACTGCTCCGGATGAAATCGCTGACGAACATGGTGAACAGCGCCTGGATGGGGCCACGCTTGACGACCATCTGGGCCAACTCGAAAAACAGATGATTCTCGATGCCCTGGCGAAAACCGGTTTCAACCGCACCGCCGCTGCCCGCTTGCTCGGCGTCTCCTTCCGCTCGCTGCGCTACCGCATGGAGCGCCTCGGAATTGACGAGGGATCGGCCTCGTGATCGACGCCACCGGATGGCTGAGCTCGGCAAGGCGCATCGAGTCACCCAACGCGGATGAGCGACCGGCCGACACGCCGATCTCGCTGATCGTGATCCATGCCATCAGCCTGCCACCGGAACAGTTTGGCAGTGATGACATCATCCGGCTATTCACCAACCGCCTCGACCCGAACGCCCATCCTTATTTCGCAAACATCAGCAAGCTGCGTGTTTCGGCACACTTTCTGATCCGGCGCGATGGCGAGCTGATCCAGTTCGTCGCCTGCCAGCGACGCGCCTGGCACGCCGGCCAATCCACATGGCGCGGCCGCTCGCGCTGCAATGATTTTTCGCTCGGGATCGAACTGGAAGGTAGCGATACGCAATGTTTCGAGGCAATTCAGTACCGGCGGCTGAACGAGTTGCTTGCCCTCCTGCGCCACAATTATCCGGTGGAAGACGTTGTTGGTCATTCCGACATTGCCCCCGGCCGAAAAACCGACCCCGGCCCCCACTTCGACTGGCAAATCGTGGAGACTCCTGCAAGCAAAACAAGGCTGATGCCCGGAACGTCTTAATGCCGTTGTACTTCCCCCGCGAAATGGACGGGTTTTCGTTGCCGGATTACGACAGCCTGTCGTCAATGCACAAAAAATTGCTTGCGTCAAGAGTGCCGCACTACTAGAATCGGGCGCAGTTGCCGGGCTTGACACCAAAGCTGTTTTCTGAGAATGGCGCCAGCCTCCCGGTTGATGTTCCGACACTGTTCAGCCTCCAATAACAAGACATGGTGGATTTTTGCGGATTAGCCAGGCCTGAAAACCATTTCGCTTTATTGCGTTCTCTGTTGCGCTCCGGCGTTGGCGACGCCAGCACCCCGAACAATTCCATCGACATAAAAAGACCGGCGCATTTCTGCGGCAACAAGCGCTCGAATACATCTGCGTTCGGCCACGATTCGGCCAGCATTCTTTTTTTTGGCCTCGCGCCTTTTCCGGATTCGATCAGCGCATTGCAGATGCGCGCATTGAATGATCCCTTGTGCGGATCGCAATATTGCAGTGTTCTGGCTGGAAATTTTCCGTGACATCTAAAAAGGAGTTTGACATGGCAACAAGTGCGAAAAAACCGGCGGCAGCTGCCAAGCCTGCGGCCAAAAAAGCGGTGGTAAAGAAGGCGGCGGAAAAACCCGTCGCCAAAGCAACGGCCAAACCTGCCGCCAAGGCCGAAGTGAAAAAACCCGCAGCCAAAGCAGCAACTGCTAAAGCTGTGGCCAAGCCCGCTGCCAAGGCCCCCGCTGTGAAAAAGCCCGTAGCGAAAGCGACAGCCGTGAAGAAAGTCGCTGAAAAGCCGGCCGCCAAGGCCCCGGCGGCGAAAAAAACAGCGACAAAACCGGAAGTAAAGAAAGTTGCCGAAAAACCTGCGGCAAAACCGGTCACCAAGAAAGCGGTCGCCAAGCCCGTGGCAAAAGCAACGGAAAAGAAGGTGGCAGCAAAACCCGCCGCAAAAGCACCTGCCGTGAAAAAAGCGGCAGCGACACCCGTCGCCGCAAAGTCGGCCGCGAAACCTGCCGCGAAACCGGCTGCCAAGCCAGTTGCAAAGCCGGCCGCGAAGAAGGCCGTGGAAAAACCGGCGGCCAAACCTGCCGCAAAGAAAGCAGCCGCGAAGCCTGCTGCCAAGGAGACTCCGGCACCCTCAAGCGCAGCCGCAGCGGGCAAAACCAAGTCGGCAGCGCTCAATCCGACCGGTGCCTGGCCTTTCCCGACCGGCTCACGTCCGAAATAAAATCAGCCTCGCAGCAGGGCTGCTTGCCTGCCTGTGACGACATAAAAAAAGCCGCCTTACGGCGGCTTTTTTGGTGATGGCGATCAGGCCTTGTTGAACTTGGCCTCCAGATCGTCACGGATGGCCGCCAGTCTGGCCGGCAGCTTGGCACCCATCTTCTCGAACCACTCCTTGACACCGGCCAGTTCCCCGAGCCAGATCTGTTTGTCGAGATTGGTGACACCGGCAAACTCTTCCTTGGTGAAGTCGAGGCCGCTCCAGTCGATTTCTTCGTACTTGGGCATCGTGCCGAGGATCGATTTTTCGCCGACAACACGACCTTCAACGCGGTCGATGATCCACTTCAGCACACGGGCGTTGTCGCCAAAGCCCGGCCAGGCAAACTTGCCCTGTTCGTTCATGCGGAACCAGTTGACCACGAAGATCGGCACAGGCTTGTCGGCCTTCTTGCCCATTTCCAGCCAATGGCTGTAGTAGTCGGCCATGTGGTAGCCGCAGAAGGGCAGCATGGCGAACGGGTCGCGGCGAACCACACCCTGCGCACCGAAAGCAGCAGCAGTCGTTTCCGAACCGAGCGTGGCAGCCGTGTAAACACCGTGTTCCCAATCTTCGGTCTGGCAGACCAGCGGCACGGTCGAAGCGCGGCGGCCACCGAACAGGAAGGCCGAAATCGGCACGCCGTCAGCATTTTCCCAGTCCTTGTCGATACACGGGCACTGCGAGGCAGGAGCGGTAAAGCGGGAGTTCGGGTGCGCCGCCTTGGTGCCTTTTTCCTTGGCGATTTCCGGCGTCCAGTCATTGCCCTGCCAGTCGATAGCGTGCGCGGGGGCGGGGCCCATGCCTTCCCACCAGACATCGCCATCGTCGGTCAGTGCGACGTTGGTGAAGATGGTGTTTTCGGCGAGCGAGGCCATCGCGTTGTGGTTGGTATGGTCGTTCGTGCCGGGGGCGACGCCGAAGAAACCAGCTTCGGGGTTGATCGCGTACAGACGAGTGACGCCGTCCTTGCCTTGGCGCGGCTTGATCCAGGCGATGTCATCGCCGATGGTGGTGATCTTCCAGCCGGAGAGCTCCTTCGGCGGAATCAGCATGGCAAAGTTGGTTTTGCCGCAGGCCGACGGGAAGGCGGCGGCGACGTAATGCTTTTCACCGTCAGGCGATTCGACGCCGAGGATCAGCATGTGCTCGGCCATCCAGCCGTCATCACGCGCCATGTTGGAAGCAATACGCAGGGCCAGACACTTCTTGCCGAGCAGGGCGTTGCCGCCGTAGCCCGAGCCGTAGGACCAGATTTCGCGGGTTTCGGGGTAATGCACGATGTACTTGGTCGTCGGGTTGCACGGCCAGCGCGGATCCTTCTGGCCCGGCTCTTTCGGCGCACCGATCGAATGCACGCAGGGAACATAAACACCGTCCGTGCCAAGCACCGGGAAGACAGCCTTGCCCATGCGGGTCATGATGCGCATGTTGGTGACCACGTAAGCACTGTCGGTGATTTCGACGCCAATCTGGGCAATCGGCGAACCGATCGGGCCCATCGAGAAGGGGATGACGTACATCGTGCGGCCCTTCATGCAGCCTTTGAACAGGCCGGCGAGGGTTTCACGCATCTTGGCCGGGGCTTCCCAGTTATTGGTCGGGCCGGCGTTTTCCTGCTTCTCGGAGCAGATGTAGGTACGGTCTTCGACACGCGCCACGTCGGACGGGTCGGAGAAGGCGAGGAAGGAATTCTTGCGCTTCTTCAGCTTGATGTAGGTACCGGCATCGACGAGTTCCTGGCACAGACGGTCGTATTCTTCCTGCGAGCCGTCACACCAGTAAACACGGTCAGGGGTTGTCAGCGCGGCAATTTCGGCAACCCATTTCTTGAGGCCTTCATGCTTGACATAGTCTGGAACATTGATAGATACAGTCATGATTAATACACTCTCCAAGGTCAGTTGAAAAAAATCGGGAACATACAGAGGCAGGGGAAATCGTTATCGCGAACCTGAAGCAGGATTCTCGCTGTTCTTTCCTGAAGGTTCTCCGGGATGGCAGGAAACTGCCAGCCACTACCTGCCACCTCTGATTTGCTGTTTGCTGTGATCAGTTTTTTCACAAAATTGGTCAGATTGAATAATAGCATAATTTGCCCTCCCGCCTCTTTTTCGCCGAAGCATCTCGTTTTTTCCTAAGCCTTGGATAAAAAACGTTTTTCTGAAGTACTTTGTCAGCATGTCGTCGCATCTCATTATTTTTCTTGATTTTTTTTGATGCAGTGCTAGACTTTCACCACTTTGTTACCGTCTTTTTGCAGGAGTTTTTCGATGCGAACCGGATTGAAATCGCTGTTGTTACTTGTCGCCATGCTGGGGATTTGTCTCACGCCGGACACAAATCTTCAGGCTGCCGAACAAGTCAGAAGCAAATCTGCCAAGTCCGTTTCAGCAAGTCGGCAGGCCTCGACCAAGGCAGTGAAAACCCGCAACACGACTGCACGTCGCGCCACCCCGGCAAAAAGCCAGCGCAAGGCGGCTCCCGCCAAACGCACCGCGAGCCTTGAGCAAGCAGCGCAGGAACCCGGCAAACTGGCCGTGCAATCCGGCTCGGCGCTGGTCGTCGAGCAGGGCGGCGGAGAAGCACTATTCCAGAAAAATGCTGACAACATCATGCCCATTGCCTCGATCACCAAGCTGATGACGGCGATGGTTGTTCTGGATAGCACGCCTGATCTGCGGGCGGAAATCACCATCACCGACAGCGATATCGACTATCTGCGCGGCAGTCGCTCACGCCTGCCGGTCGGCACCAGCCTGACGCGGGAAACCGCCCTGCTACTGGCGCTGATGTCCTCCGAGAACCGCGCGGCCAATGCCCTGGCCCGCCACTATCCCGGCGGTCTCCCGGCATTCGTGGCCAACATGAACCTCAAGGCAGAATCGCTAGGCCTCACCAAAACACGCTTTGATGACCCCACCGGCCTATCCAGCGGCAACGTCTCCACCGCGCATGATCTGGCCCGCATGGTCGCAGCCGCGCACCGCTACCCGCTGATCCGTGAATGGACCACCACGCCCGAGGCGACGGTGGAGATCAACCATCACGAACTGGCATTTCGCAACACCAATCCGCTGGTGAAAAGTCCGACCTGGGATGTCGGCCTGTCCAAGACAGGCTATATTCATGAAGCTGGGAAATGTCTGGTCATGCAGGCACGCGTCGCCGAGAAACCCGTGCTCATCGTCCTGCTGGACTCCGCTGGCAAACAAACCCGTGTCGGCGACGCCAACCGCATCAAACGCTGGATGGAAAACCTCCATGCTGCTCGCAAACAGCCAACCCACGCCGCGGTACCGGCGCGTTCGGGGCAGTTGCCGGGCTGACTTGGGGCCACCCGGCGCTTCGGTCGAACAGTCCGTGCTTTCTGCCAAACACCGTTTTTATTACCTCCCCAAGGAACCGCAATGAATCCTGTCCGTTTGTCCCTGAGCCAAGGTCGCGT
>CAYMYD010000022.1:0-17395 GCA_964394535.1 uncultured Propionivibrio sp.
ATCCAGGCGGCGATCGGCTCGAACATCATCGCCCGTGAAAACGTCAAGGCCATGCGCAAGGACGTGCTCGCCAAATGTTACGGTGGCGACATCTCGCGCAAGAAAAAACTGCTGGAAAAACAGAAGGCCGGTAAAAAGCGCATGAAGCAGGTCGGCTCCGTCGAAATTCCGCAGGAGGCCTTCCTTGCCGTGTTGCGGATCGGGAAATGATCGCTGATGTCTGACGTTTCGATGTTTTTACCCTTCTCCCTTCCCCCTTCCCCCTTCTCTCCAAGGCCATGAATTTCGCCCTGATCCTGTTCTGTCTGCTGCTGGCCAGTGGAGCCATCTGGTGTGCGGATGTCTTCGTGTTCAAAAAACGCCGTGCACCTGATGCCAAAGACCCTTGGTGGGTTGAGTACGGTGCCAGCTTTTTCCCGGTGATCCTGCTGGTCTTCGTGTTGCGTTCATTTATCGTTGAGCCGTTCAAGATTCCTTCGGGTTCGATGATTCCGACCCTGCAGATTGGCGATTTCATCCTGGTTAACAAATTCACCTACGGTATCCGTCTGCCGGTGATCAACAAGAAAATCCTCAGCATCAACGAGCCCAAACGGGGCGATGTGATGGTCTTCCGCTATCCTGAGGACCCTTCGATGGATTACATCAAGCGGGTTGTCGGTATTCCGGGTGACAAGGTCAGTTATCAGAACAAACGCCTGAGCATCAACGGCCAGCCTGTCGAAACACGCAAGATGGAGGATTACCTGCATCCCGAACGCCTGTACTACTCGAAGCAGTTTGTCGAAAAGCAGGAAGGCAAGGATTACCGGACGCTCAACGATGACGATGCGCCGGCCTATATCCCGGACCCATCCCGCTTCCCGTTGCGTGAAAATTGCCTCTACAATCACGCAGGCGTAAGCTGCACCGTCCCCGCCGGTCATTATTTCATGATGGGTGACAACCGCGACAACAGTCGCGACAGCCGTTTCTGGGGCTTTGTGCCGGAAGAAAACATCGTTGGCAAGGCGTTTTTTGTCTGGCTCAATTTCGGTGACATGAAACGTATTGGCGCATTTCATTAAGGAGACTCTGTCGTGAACAAGCAGCGTGGCGTAACGATTTCCGGCCTGATGGTCTGGGGCATCATCATTTCACTGGTGGCCGTGTTGGGCATGAAGGTGGTGCCGGAGTACATTGCCTATTACAAGATTGTCAAAAGTGTGAAGTCTGTTGCGGCAAACGCTTCCGGTAAAACGGTCGCCGAAATCAGGAGTGCCTACGACAAATACGCCGACGTCAACGTGATTGACACCATCACCGCAGCCGATCTCGATATTTCCAAGGAAGGCAACGAGGTGGTGGTGGCTTTTGCCTACGACAAAAAGATTCCACTGTTTTATAACGTTAACCTGCTGATTGAGTTCTCAGGTTCGTCTTCGGGCCGTGACCGATGAGTCACCCGCTTGAGCAGGCGCTAGGGCATGTCTTCAAGACCCCGGGCCTGTTGCAGACGGCGCTGACCCACCGCAGTCACAGCTCACCGCATAACGAGCGGCTGGAATTTCTCGGCGATTCCGTGCTCAATGCGACGATTGCGCGCTGCCTGTTTGATCTTTTTCCCGATCTTCCCGAAGGCGATCTCTCACGATTGCGTGCCAACCTGGTGCGTCAGGACAGCCTGCACCGACTGGCCAGACAACTCTCACTGGGAAACTTTCTCCGCCTTGGGGAAGGCGAGCTGAAAAGCGGTGGCTGCAAGCGCCCGTCGATCCTTGCCGACGCATTGGAAGCCCTGTTTGGCGCGGTCTGGCTCGATGCGGGTTGTGAAGCGGCAGGAGCCGTGATTTCCCGTCTTTACGCGGACATGCTGACGGAAATTACGCCGGGACAACCGATCAAGGACGCCAAGACCCGGTTGCAGGAATGGTTGCAGGGGCGGCATCTGCCCTTGCCCCGCTATTCCCTGAGCGCCACCGAAGGCCAGGCGCACGCGCAACAGTTTCACATGGCTTGCGATATCGAGGCGCTGAGCCTGCGTACCGAAGGCTTTGGCGGCAGTCGCCGGGCGGCAGAACAGATGGCAGCAGAACGTGCCCTGGAAGAATTGAATCAGCTTCAATAAGGAGTAAGGCTTTGAAAATTGACAGCTGCGCCGGATGTTTACGCCGGGTGACGGGAAGTGCCTCGTGTCTTGCGCCTCACAGCGCCTTGAGCTTATGAAATCCGGCACCATTGCCATTGTCGGCAAACCGAACGTCGGCAAATCGACCTTGCTGAATCGTCTGATCGGTACCAAGATCAGCATCGTTTCGCGCAAGGCGCAGACCACCCGCCATCGCATCATGGGCATCCTGACCACCGATGATGCCCAATATGCCTTTGTCGATACGCCCGGCTTCCAGACGCGCCACACCAACGCACTCAACAAGGCGATGAACCGGGGCGTCCGGCAGGCATTGTCCGATGTTGACGTGGTGGTTTTCGTCGTTGACGCCGGGCAGTTTGATGCGCGTGACGAGTCTGTCATTACGCTCCTGCCGAAGGATCGGCCCGTCATCCTGGCCGTTAACAAGACTGACGAAATCAGGGAGAAAGACAGCCTCCTGCCCTTGATCGCCCGCCTGTCGACGCTTTATCCCTTTACCGCCATTGTCCCCGTCAGCGCGGCACGTGGCCGCCAGCTTGATGACCTGCTCGCCGAAGTTCGCCAGCATCTGCCCAACGACGAACTGCTGTTTGGTGAAGACGAGATCACCGACAAGAGCGAACGCTTTCTGGCGGCCGAATACCTGCGCGAAAAACTCTTCCGCCTGATTGGCGATGAGTTGCCTTACGCCGCAACTGTCGAGATCGAAAAATTCGAACTGGAAGGGGCCTTGCGCCGCATCCATGCGGCCATTGTCGTTGACCGCGAAGCACACAAGGGCATCGTCATCGGCAAGGGCGGGGCGACGCTCAAGCGCATCGCCAGCGAAGCACGCCAGGACATGGAACGCCTGTTTGACGGCAAGGTGTTTCTGGAAGTCTTCGTCAAGGTCAAATCCGGCTGGGCGGATAACGAGCGGCTACTGAAAAGTCTGGGCTATGAGTCTTGAGAAGGGAGAAGGGGGAAGAGGGAAGGGTGTGCCCTTGTGTTTTTCGGCCGCGGTCTGATAAAAATCGCCTTAACTTCCACATCCTCCTCACCACAAGACGGTTTTACCCTTCTCTCTTCCCCCTTCTCCCTTCCCTCTAACATGTCCCGCAACAAGGTCGATGCCCAACCCGCGTTTGTCCTGCACAGCTATCCCTGGCGTGAAACAAGCCTGATCGTCGAGGTGTTTTCCCGCCATCACGGGCGGGTGGCGCTGCTGGCGCGGGGCGCGCGGCGACCCCGTGCGGCCTTGCGTGGGCTGCTCATGGCCTTTCAGCCGCTGGAGCTTTCCTGGGCCGGCAAGGGAGAGGTGCAGACGCTGATGAAGGCCGAGTGGCAGGGCGGCCAACCCTTGCTTGCCGACAAGGCACTATTTTGCGCCTATTACCTGAACGAACTGCTGATGCACCTTCTGCCGCGTGAAGACGCGCACGAACGCCTGTTTCTGGCTTACGCGGAAACCTTGCGCCACCTTGCCGATGGTTTCCATGAGGCGAACCTGCGCTGTTTCGAGCGCGCACTGTTACAGGAGCTCGGCTACGGACTGACGCTGGAACACGACGCCACAGGCGCACCGATCGAGGCGGAAAGCCTTTATTGCTACGAAATCGAGCACGGGCCTGTTAAACTGCACTCACCGACAAGCGCGGCCTTGCTGGTGAGAGGCAAGACCCTGATGGATCTCGCACAGGATGATTATTCCGATGCCCGCTCACTGGCCGAAGCCAAGCCGCTGATGCGTACCCTGATCGCCCATTACACCGGCGGCAAGGAACTGGAATCGCGAAAGATTTTCAAGGAGTTACAGGAATTATGATCGAACTCGGCGTTAATATTGACCACGTCGCCACCATCCGGCAGGCACGGCAGACCTATGAACCGGAGCCCGTCTGGGCTGCTGTCGAAGCACACATTGGCGGTGCCGACGGCATTACCGTCCATCTGCGCGAAGATCGCCGCCACATTCAGGATGCCGACGTCGAAAAGCTGCGCACCCTGACGCATATCAAACTCAATCTGGAAATGGCGGCGACCGACGAAATGGTCGGCATCGCTTGCCGACTCAAGCCGGAGATGGCCATGCTGGTGCCTGAAGGGCGTCATGAAGTCACCACCGAGGGCGGTCTCGACATTGTGGCTCAGGAATCCATGCTCAAGACCGCCATCAGCCGCCTGACCGATGCCGGGATCATCAGCAGTGTCTTCATTGATGCCGAACCAGCACAGATCGACGCTGCTGCCCGTATCGGCGCCAAAGTCTGCGAAATCCACACCGGCCCCTATGCCCATGCTTTCCATAACCAAGGGCGGGATGCTGAAAGCCCGGCCGTTCTTGCCGAGTTGGAAAAAATCCGCATTGCCGGCGCACTCATCCGCAGCCACGGTATGCGTTTCAATGCCGGTCATGCGCTCAACTACTTCAATGTGCAGCCCGTTGCCCGTCTGCCGGGTATTCGTGAACTGCATATTGGTCACGCCATCGTCAGCCGCGCTGTGTTTGTCGGCCTGCGTGAAGCGGTCCGCGAGATGAAGCGCCTGATGCGCGAGGCGCAGGTATTTGAAGCAGAAAGGCGTGTGTGACGAGGCGTGCTCATGCCTCATTCGCAACGTCTTGCTGACTCACAATGATCTTCGGTATCGGTACGGATATTGCCGCTGTCGCCCGCCTGGGCCGACTTTACGAGCGGCATCAGGAGCGTGCGCTGGAGAAATTGCTGGCGGCCTCCGAAATGTCGGCATTCTCAAGCGCTCAAGATCCAGCGCGTTTTCTTGCCAAACGTTTTGCCGCCAAGGAAGCGCTGGGAAAAGCGCTCGGCATCGGCGTTGCGGCACCAGCGACCTTGCCCAATATCGCGATCACCCATAACGCCCTCGGCAAACCGACGTTTGATTACGCGCCGGAGTTGGCCCGTTATCTGAACGAGCGTGGGCTCGTTGCCCATCTTTCCATCAGCGACGAAGCCGAATACGCCGTCGCCTTCGTCATCCTCGAACAGAGGTCATGCCCATGAGATTGCCCCCCGGCCCGCTGATGATCGATATCGCAGGTCACGAACTGACCGATCTGGAACGCGAACGGCTCCGTCACCCGCTGGTGGGCGGTCTGATCCTGTTTTCCCGCAACTACCAGTCGCCAGCGCAACTGAGCTCGCTGACTGCCGAAGTCCATGCCCTGCGTTCCCCGCCGCTCCTGATTGCCATTGATCACGAAGGGGGCAGGGTGCAGCGCTGCCGCGAAGGCTTTACACGCCTGCCGCCGATGCGTCGCCTTGGCGAATTGTGGGATAGTGATGCACCAGCGGCGCTGGAAGCCGCCAAAAACATCGGTTACGTGCTCGCTGCCGAATTGCGCGCCTGTGGCGTCGATCTTTCCTTTACGCCGGTGCTTGATCTCGACTGGGGTCGTAGCAGCGTCATCGGCGACCGTGCCTTCCATGCGGATCCGCAAGCCGTCATCGCACTGGCCGGTGCTCTGATCCAAGGCTTGAGACAGGCTGGCATGGCCGCCTGTGGCAAGCATTTTCCCGGTCATGGCTGGGTCGAGGCGGATTCACACCATCAGCTTCCGGTCGACGAACGCAGCCTCACTGAACTTGCCCCGGATATCGAACCCTACCGCCAACTGCCGCTTGATGCAGTCATGCCGGCGCATGTGATCTATACAACTGTTGACAAAAATACTTCTTGTTTTTCAAGTAAATGGAATGATTATCTAAGAAATGACATTAACTTTAAAGGTGTCATTTTCAGTGATGATCTGTCAATGCAGGCGGCGGGTGTGGTCGGCGATGTCGTCGCCAGGGTGGATGCCGCATGGCAGGCCGGGTGCGACATGCTGCTGATCTGCAACGCACCGGATGACGTCGGCGAGGTGCTTTCCCGTTGGAAACTGCAACTCGATTCCTTCCGCACAATGCGGATAGCAAGTCTCTCCCCAAGCAAGGCCGCTCCCGATATGCTGAGCAATGACCCGCTCTGGCTTTCCGGCACAAGAACCGCCGCTATACTGCTCGGGTAGTCGATTATCGCTAAGCTTCCTTCATCCGTTGATGAATGGTATTTCTGCTGATATTCATGATCAAGGCAGCTTTGGATTTGTTTCCGCCACAACGTTCTACAACCGCCCTGATCAAGGCATTTCCCATGCTTTCCAGGCTACCCATGGGAATACGAAGAAGGGTCTCATCATTAATCTCAGGTAGGGCGGAAATCTGTTTTTCCTGGAATTCTCGGAAAAAATATTTATCAAACTCATGGATGCGTTGGCCGAGAATCATGTACCTTTCCACAAAATTTTGCAACTCCCTGATATTTCCTGGCCACGAATAGTTTTCTACAAGATTGCGCATGAAGATTACATGTTGCTCTGTCGTGCTCTGATCTGCACCTGACAAATCAACAAAATGCCGCATTAATCGAGAAATATCTTCTCGCCGCTCACGCAGGGGAGGGAGGCAGATATTAAGGACGTTGATACGGTAATAAAGATCATTGCGGAAGCCGCGAACGGCAATTTTATCTTTCAGGCTTTCGTTGGTGGCAGCAATAATGCGCACATCCACGGGAATAACACTGTTGCCACCTAAATGGCGCACCGCTTTTTCCTGGATGACACGCAGGAGTTTCGCCTGTAACTGTAACGGAATCTGATTTATCTCATCGAGGAATATGGTTCCCATGTGTGCCTGCTCGAAAAGTCCGATTTTTCCACCTTTTCTGGCACCTGTAAAAGCTCCTTCATCGTAGCCCATCAGTTCGCTTTCAAGAAGTGTTTCTGTCAGAGCAGCACAGTTTACCGCCACAAAAGGGCCATGCCTGCGCGGACTTTCATTATGAATACTTTGGGCGAAAACTTCCTTGCCGGTACCTGTCTCTCCTTCCAGAAGGATCGTACTGTCACACTGGGTATAAATCCTGGCACGCTCGATGATTTCTTTCATGATCGTGCTTTCACAAATGATGTCTGAAAACGTATATTTGGCAGTCAGCCCTTTGGATTGCAAAGAACGGAACTTGCTTTCCATGCCTTGTATTTTTTCGGCCTCTTGTAACGTGCCAACGGAACCGATCGTGGCACCATCCTCCAGAATAGGGTGACGAGTAGAAAAATATTTGTTTTTCCTGTAGGTAATTAACGCATCTACTTGCGCGACATTATGGCGATAAACATTTTCCCACGATGGGTCCTTGAGGATACGGCAAACATTGTTTCCCAAAACCTGATCGTATGACAGGCCAAGCAATTCCAAAGCCTTTTTGTTGCACATGCCGATGTTTTCTTCGCCATCGGTTTCAATGATGCCGTCTGGGATAATGTTGATGATCGCTTTAAGACGCTCCATCTGGTGGAGTTCCTTGTCCATGAGAAAAAGGATTTCCTTGGTTTTTTCCAGCGCATCCAGGAGCGCTTGCTCGCGATAGATAAGCTGTACTGCGTCAATGTTGAAACTTTTTGCCATGGATACCGCCGTCGGCCCACCGATGACTAAAGCGTACTCTTTGTCACTGATGCGCTCAAAAATCTGACGCATATGTGCCTTGGAGCGGTAGGTGTATAACTCGACGATGTTATGGATGAAGTAGCCTAGACGATCTTCCTCAATACGGTTTCCCTCATGCAGGATGAGTGCTATTTTCCTGTGTTCGAGCTTGCGGTTGATTTCAGCGTATTTGACTGTTTCAAGAATGTCGATGTAGGTCGGATAGGCAATAATGAGCGGTACAGGAATGAGTTGGCGGATCTCGGCAGCGATGCCCGGCGCACCAATTACTGCACTGATGCTGGAAAAGTCGAGTTTGCTGATAACGGGCTTGACGTCGTCGACGCCTATATTCTCGAATATTTCGATATTTCTTCCTGCCAGGATGTTGAGGGGGTCAATCTCTCCAGACCAGATGATGACGATTTTGTGCTCTTTGCGCTGCATTGATCATCCTCCAAACTCGCAAGGTCAAAATCAGTACAGTGCCATATATTTGTGCTTGTGTATAGGACAGGCAGTGAAGGGTCGTGCAAAAAACCCTGTTGTGGCCTCGTTTTTCTGCCTGGCCCGATATTTGCTGCTTGTATTCTTGTGAGGCGGGATCGAAGTCCTGCCATCGCCTTACACAGGCTCACATCCACGCTGTGACTTACTTTTTCGACCAGGAATCCGAGGAGAAATGTATGAAAACATCGAGCAGAACTATTTTTTCCACCGTGGTCTGCGCACTGGCGATCGCATTTTCCGGCATAGGAGCAACCGAAGCAGCACCCAAGAAAACGCGTACTGCTTTCGGTACGGGCAACAGCGGTGGTGTGTACTACATTCTTGGCGCAGGCATGGCCGACCTGATCAACAAAGGAACTCAGGTGCTTGAAATTACCGCTCAAAGCACTTCCGGCGCCACAGAAAACCTGAATCTTGTCAACGCCGGTGAAATCGGTTTTGGATTCACTACCTACGATGCCGCTTACTTTGCCTATACCGGAGGTCGCGAGTATACCGGCAAGAAAAAACTTGAAAATGTCCGACTGTTGATGATGGGCCACATGGGGCTTCATGCTTCCGTCGTGTGGGCCGACTCTCCCTACAAGACCATGGGCGATCTTAAAGGCAAGACTGTGCCGACCTCGCCGGGTGTGGCAGCCTTTGTTCTGGATGAGGCTACCTACAAGCCTTGGGGCATTCCAATTGCCAAAGGAAAATCCCCGATTCTTTCCTACAGTGAGCAAACGACGGCTCTGAAAGACAACACCATCCCTGTTGGTAACTACAACATGGCCCATCCGGCAAGCGCAATTCTGGAATTGGCCTCGACCAAGCCGATCCGAATCCTGGGGCAAACCGAGGAAACGATGGCGCAAATCCTCAAGGAACACCCCTACTGGCAACGTGGCGTGATCTCTGCCAATACTTATACGGGACAAACCGAGGACGTGGTCACCATCGGCTTCCCCTACGCCATCGTTGTCAGCAAGGATATGCCTGATGAGGCTGTGCGTGAATTCATCCGTATCTGCTTTGCCAACGATTTGAAAGTCATCCACCCGGATGGTGCCTACTACACGGCGAAAAATCCTGGTTACGCCAACAAGCCGTTGTTGCCTTATCACCCCGCAGCAGAGGCGTATTACAAGCAATTGGGCATTCTCAAATAATCTGAAACACATCTTTCAGTAAGAAATAACAAGTCAGGGGGTGGCGCGTCTGTGCCGGAGTGATGTCGGCGCGCCACCGTTACCATGCAACAGGGGGGTTTATGCAACGTTTTGAAACCGTGCTGCGACTGATGGTCAGATGGCTGGCGATCCTGTTTGCCATTTTTTCCATAACTATCGCTCTCGTTCCTTGGGACGCTCTTTCCTCTAGAAGTATCCACCTGCTTTTTGCTCTTGCACTCTGCTTTCTCAGTGATGGGGTTCTCAAGAACAAGAACAAGACAGCCCTTCCTGTGGCTTGGTATACGTTGCTGGCCACTTTGGCAGTAGCTTGCTGTGTTTACATCGTCGTCAATGCCTATGAACTGCAACAGGAACGCCTGGGCCTGTTTACCATGGAAGACCGGGTTTTTGGCGGCATGCTGATTGTCCTGATCATCCTGGCAACCTGGAAGAGCTTTGGTGGCGTGATGACGATGATCGTGCTGTCTTTCATGGCCTATCTGTTTTTTGGGCAATACCTGCCATCCTCGATCGGACATCCTGGTATTTCATTGGGCCGGATTATCGGCAACTTGGGCTTGTCCACAGAAGGCGTGTTTGGCTCTCCGATCGGAGCGGCGACTTCGGTTGTCAGTGCGTTCATTATTTTCGCTTCTTTTTTGGAAGTTTCTGGCGCAGCCAACCTGTTCATGAGTCTTTCCATGGCAATTTTTGGGCGCTTTACCGGCGGTGCTGCCAAAGTCGCTGTGATTGCCAGTTCTCTTTTTGGTGCTATTTCTGGCAGTGCAGCAGCAAACGTCGCGGGTACCGGCATGATCACCATTCCGTTGATGAAGAAGTCTGGTTTCAGTCCACGCATGGCTGGTGCTGTTGAGGCCACAGCTTCCAGTGGCGGGCAAATCATGCCTCCGGTCATGGGCGCGGCAGCCTTCATCATGGCTGAAATTCTGAGTGTTCCGTACACCACTGTGATGGTTGCAGCAGTGGTACCTGCGATCATCTATTACGTAGCTATTTTTTTCGGAGTTGACCTTTACAGTCGTAAGCATGGAATCAAAGGAGTACCTTATGACGGGCCTGGTGGGTTACAGATGCTCCGGGAAAAGGGACACATGCTGCTTCCACTCGTCATCCTGATCGGACTAATCGCTGCCTTCAGCACTTCTCCGCAGTTCGCAGCGCTATGGGCAAGTTTGTCAATTGTTGTCGTCTCATTTTTCCGAAAAGAAACACGTTACAGCTTCCAGAAAGTGTTGGATAGTCTGGAAGCTGGAGCAATGGGAGTGCTATCTATTTCCGTGATTTGCGCTGCTTCCGGTCTTATTATCGGGGTGTTTACCGTTACAGGCGTCGGGCTAAAGCTTTCTTCCGCAATTATTCACTTTGCTGGAGGAAATCTGATGCTCCTATTGGTGCTAGCGATGCTTGCCTCGTTGATTCTCGGCATGGGTGTACCTACTGTAGCCGCCTATCTGATCCTCGCTATCCTGGTTGCACCAGCGGTAACCGGTTTCGGTGTTTTGCCAATGGCAGCGCACATGTTTGTATTTTATTTTGGCATCATCTCGGCGATTACTCCTCCGGTGGCATTGGCTGCTTATGTCGCAGCGGGTATTGCTGATGACGATCCCATGCAGGTTGGTCTGGAAGCCTGTCGGCTGGCTCTGCCAGTATTCATAGTCCCATACATTTTCGTATATCAACCTGGCCTCATGATGGTAGGTACGCTAGGCGATATTGTCCCTGTGGTTATCACCAGCCTTCTTGGATCGTTCTTCTGCGCGGTCGCTGTGCAGGGTTATATCTTCTGCAAACTGAGAATTTGGGAACGGGTTGTAATGCTTACAAGTGCTTTTTTTGCTCTAATTCCTGAGTCAATCACCGATATTATCGGTGTTAGTACAGCTATTTTTATTCTGGCTTTGTGCTTTCTACGTGCGAAAAAGGAAAAGGCAGCAAACCAGTCGCATTCGTCAGCTTGATGTAATAACACGACCCACAGCCCTTTCCCAAAATTTCTCGCTACAGCAACGGGAAGGGTCTGTGCGCAAGAAAAACAGCCAAAGAAAGGTTTTTGAATATTTTTCAACTTTTATCAGAGGTGCGCCATGCCTGTTGAAATACGAATGCCTCAAATCAGTATGACCATGATTGACGGTACCATTGTCAAATGGCTCAAGAATGAGGGTGATACGGTTGCCGAAGGCGAAACACTGGTTGAAATCCAGACAGATAAGATTGTTGACATGCTGGCCTCTTCCACGACAGGCGTCCTGCAAACCATTGTTGCGCAGGAAGGTGAGATTGTTCCTGTTGGCGAGATGATTTGTGTCATTACGGTGGCAGGTGAGGTAACGCAGTCCCCGGTGCTTGCACCTCCAGACATGCCAACACCAGTTGAAACTCCAGCATCCGCAAAAGCTGGAGAGAAGTCTCCGGAAAAACGGGTACTCCGTGCATCCCCTCTAGCAAAGAAGATTGCCGCACAAAAAGGACTTGATCTGCTTCCCATTCAGGGAACGGGCCCTGGTGGGATGATTGTCAAGGCAGACCTTCCGGAAGTGACGCTCCGAGCACCTGAACGGGCGGCTGCTCCCCAAATAGTCATTGGAGGCGATACCGTCCTGCCAATCGAAGGGATTCGCAAAACCATTGCTGACAACCTGATGCTGTCCAAGCGCTCGTCTGCGGAGGTTACCACTGTCGCAGATGTCGATATGGGAGCAGTCAAGGCAATGCGTGCTGTATTGCCGCTTTCTTATACTGTATTTTGTGTCTTGGCGTCTGCCAAAGCCTTGCTGGAATACCCATTGATGAATGCCTTGGTTGAAGAAGAGCGCATCGTCATGAAAAGGCAAATCAATATCTGCGTTGCAGTGGCCACCAAACTGGGGCTCCTGACACCAGTCATCCACGATGCAGGAAGGAAAAACCTGCTGACTATCGCAGAGGATCTGAATGACCTTGCCGAGCGCGGGCGTGAAGGTCGCCTCGCGGCGCGTGATTTTGAAGGCGGGACCTTTACGGTGACCAACTCCGGGGTTTACGGCTCCGTGCTATTTACCCCGATCATCAATCATCCGCAAAGTGCTGTGCTTGGTCTTGGGCGTATTGCCATGACGCCAGTCGTGCGTGATGAGGCCATCGTCCCCGCACTAATGATGTACATGTCCCTGACTTATAACCATCGTTCCATTGATGGCGAAACAGCGGTCAGATTCTTGCAGCGGATCAGATTCTACCTGGAGCACCCTGACAAGATGCTGGAACTGAAGAAAGCGTCTGCCTGAAACCCGTGACAATTACGACATGACGAGGATTACTATGGCAAAAATACAAGGAAAGTCTTTGCAGAAAAAAGACCTTTTGGAGCTATACCGCTGGATGCTGCTCTCGCGTATCACTGAAGAACGCATGACGGAATACCACAAACATACCCCTTTGCCCGAACTACCGCATGCGGGGATTGGACAAGAGGCCATCGCTGCTGGGACAGTTTATGGCTTACGCAAAGACGATCAGGTATTACCGTCATTACGAACACGTGGGGCATTCATTTTCAAGGGGATTTCCTCACGTACCATGATGGCAGGGGCTTTTGCCAAAGTGACTGGCGCTGCACGCGGCAAAAACACTTCTCATCATATGGGCGATCCAGTTGTTGGAGTGGTGTCCTGTTCGGGGGTGGTGGCTGCTCATCTGCCGCTTGCCGTAGGCATCGGACTGGCAGCAAAACTCCAGAAAAAAGACTACATCGCAGTTGCTTATTTCGGTGATGGTGGTAGTAACCGTGGCGATGTTCATGAAAGCATGAACATGGCGGCAGTCATGAAACTGGGTGTGGTTTTTGTTTGTGAAAACAACGGTTATGCCATCTCTACACCCGCGACAGTACATACCGGCGTCAAGGATATTGCAACCCGTGCCCAAGGTTACGGTATGCCCGGAGTGGTTGTAGACGGAAACGATGTCATCGCTGTCTATGAGGCTGCTCAGGAGGCTTATCAGCGAGCGCGGCGCGGTGAGGGACCGACGTTCATTGAATGCAAAACTTATCGCTGGCTCGCCCATTCGGAGCGCGACACGCGGGATCTCAGGCCGGTAGAGGAAATCGAAGCCTGGAAGGCGAAATGTCCGGTCAAGCGCCTGCGCGACAAACTTTTGTTGTCAAAAATGGCCGACGAGAAAGCTTTGGAAAAAATCCACGCTGCTGTGGTTGCAGAAGTTGATGATGCCATCACCTTCGCGGAACAAAGCCCTTTGCCGCCAGCTGAGGAGGCTGCTCTGAACGTTTATGCCGAATGGAGGGAAGAACAGTGAAAATGACGCTACGTGAAGCAATACGCACAACGCTGGCTGAGGAAATGCGGCGTGATCCCCGAGTTTTTGTTCTTGGTCAGGACGTCGGTGCGTATGGTGGCACGCTCCAGGTCACGGCCGGCCTGTTCGACGAGTTTGGTTCAGACAGAGTGATTGATACACCACTTTCAGAGGTGGCCATCACCGGTTCGGCCATCGGTTCGGCCATGATGGGCATGCGACCTGTGCTTGAGATCATGTTTGCTGATTTCATTCCTCTGGCCTTGGATCAGATTTTGAATAATGCGGCAAAGATGTGTTATGCCTATGATGGTGAAATGGCCGTGCCAATGGTACTCCGTGCCCCCTTTGGTGGTGGCATGCGCTCAGGTATGCATCACTGTCAGAACCTGGAAGCCATGCTTGCCCATATTCCTGGTATCAAGGTGCTTATGCCGACCACCCCGGAAGACGCTAAAGGTTTGCTGCTGGCCGCCATACGAGATCCCAACCCGGTTATTTTCCTTGAGCACAAAATGCTCTACGGTGTGCGCGGTGACGTTCCAGAAGGAGACTACACCGTGCCAATCGGTAAAGCGTTCATCCGGCGCGAAGGGCGAGATATGACCATCGTCGCCTGTGGAGCCTTGGTGAATAAGTCGATGCAGGCTGCGAACGAATTGGCCAAAGTCGGTATTGAGGCCGAAGTCGTTGATTTGCGTACCATCAGTCCTTTGGATTCAGAAACCATTCTGAGTTCTGTACGCAAAACCAGCCGTTTATTGATTGCCCACGAGGCATGTAAAACCGGTGGGATTGGCGGTGAGATTGCCGCATTAGTCGCAGAAGAGGCGATTGATGCCTTGGATGCGCCCATTGTGCGCGTGGCAGCACCTGACTGTCCCGTGCCCTTTAGCGCACCCCTTGAAGACGCGTTTCTGCCACAGCCGAACCAGATCGTTGAGCAGGCCAAGTCACTGTTTGGTAAATCTTTTTCATAGGCAGAAAACGATATGCTGAAAAATTCTCGCATTGCTGTCATAGGCGGTGGCCCGGGTGGCTATGTTGCTGCGATCCGGGCCGCACAACTGGGCGCTACAGTCAGCCTGATCGAGAAGGAAAACCTTGGAGGAACCTGCCTCAACATTGGATGTATTCCAACCAAGGCCCTGCTGCATACGGCAGCATTGTATGAAGAAGCAAGAAATGGTGCGGTTTTTGGTATCAAGGCCCAGGTCGCGCTGGATTTCCCCGCTGCCCAGGCACACAAAGCCAGCATCGTAAAAAAACTGGTGGCTGGTGTTAAAGGACTCCTGGCCGCTAACGGGGTGAAGGTCATCACGGGAACAGCATGTTTTTCCGGCCCGGGCAGCCTGAGTATTCATGAGGCGTCTGGAGTGAAAACTGATTCCTTTGACCGGATCATCATTGCGACGGGTGCTGTTCCTGCCGTTCCACCAATTCCCGGCATTGATTCGAGTCAATGTATTGACAGTACGGGTGCTCTGGCACTGAACAAGGTGCCCGACTCAATGATCATCATTGGAGGTGGCGTAATCGGCATGGAAATGGCCACGATCTATGCTTCCCTTGGTACCAGAATCCAAGTGGTAGAAATGATGGATCGCGTATTACCGATGATAGATAGTGAGCTAACAGATATCCTTATCAGGGACTTAAAGAAAAAAGGCGTTGATATTCTCACTGACGCAATAGTGACAGAAATACGAGAGCAGCGTGGTCAGGCTTTGGTTGTCGTCAAAACGCAAAGTGGTGAAAAAAAGCTGTCTGCTGAGCGGGTATTGGTGGCAATCGGCAGAAAACCCGCTATCGAAGCCTTGTGCCTGGACAAGGCAGGTATTCACTACGAACGAGGGGGAATTACGGTTAACAACAAGATGGAAACGAATGTTGCTGGTATTTATGCCATTGGCGATTGCAATGGCAGGGTACAACTGGCTCATGCCGCTTCAGCCCAAGGTGAGGTTGCTGCAGAAAACGCCATGGGAAATCATGCAGTTTTCCGGGACAATGCCATTCCTTACTGCGTATACACCACACCAGAGCTTGCTGCTGTCGGTCTGACCGAAGAACAGGCCAAAGCAACTGGTCTTGACGTCTTGGTTGGAAAGTTTCCTCTGGCCGCAAATGGCAAGGCTCTGATCATGAACGGCGGACAAGGCATGATCAAGGTCATTGCGGGGAAAGAACACAAGGAAATCCTTGGTGTTCACATCGTAGGCCCAAGGGCTACCGATCTCATTGCCGAAGCAGCGCTGGCAGTAGGCCTGGAGGTGACAGTAGAGGCGCTGGCCGATATCGTTCATGCTCATCCGACCGTTGCCGAAGCAATGCGCGAGGCGGTACTTGCGGTGGAAAAGCGGGCCATTCATGTACCGAACCCGAGTCTTTCGTAAAAACATGGAATGAAAAAAGGCAGCGCAAGGCTGCCTTTTTTCATTCGAGCGGGAGTGATTTACTTCACTCGTGCCCGGTATTCATTGGTGCGCGTGTCGATTTCGATCTTGTCGCCGATTTCCACGAAGGCCGGAACCGGCAGTTCAAAGCCGGTGGCAAGACGTGCCGGCTTCATGACCTTGCCCGAGGTGTCGCCCTTGACGGCGGGTTCGGTGTAGACGACTTCACGAACCAGCGAGATCGGCAGTTCGACAGAAATCGGCTTGCCGTTGTAGAAAACCACTTCGCAGGGCATACCGTCTTCGAGATAGACGAGTGCGTCAGCCATGAATTCGGCTTCGATTTCGTATTGGTTGAATTCGGCGTCCATGAAGACGTACATGGGGTCGGCAAAGTAGGAGTAGGTCACTTCCTTGCGATCGAGTTGGACGACGTCAAATTTGTCGTCGGCGCGATAAACGGTTTCGGAAGGGGCACCGGTCAGCAGGTTCTTCATCTTCATCTTGACGACGGAAGCGTTGCGACCAGACTTGCTGTATTCGGCCTTGAGGACGACCATCGCGTCATTGCCGACCATGAAGACATTGCCAGCGCGGAGTTCTTGTGCGGTTTTCATAGGGGATATCCGGGTAATTGCAGGAGAAAATCAGCCGTGCATTATACCCGTTGAACGGCAGAAATGCACCAGTGAAGCACATAGATCCTGCCGTTTTGCCAGTTTTTTTTGCCAGTTTTCCGCGTGCAGGGTGAGTTCCGGGAGGATTTTGCAGTAATCCATCCAGATTTCCGGGGTGAAAACGGGGTTTTCGCCATTCCAGGCGGCATGCAGCCGATGCACGAGGGCTGATTGGCTGGCGGATAGTCCGGCGCAGTAAATCTCCAGAAACGCATCAAGCTTGACCAGATGGACCGCCTCTTCCTGCGGATAAATCTGCCAGAGCAGCGGCCTGGCTGCCCATTGGGCGCGTAGAAAGGAGTCCTCGCCACGCACGCAGTTAAGGTTGCACAACCACAGCAGCCGGTCGTAATCGTCCTGCTCAAGGAAAGGCAGGCAGCGGATTTCCAGTCTGCCCCGCTGAAAAACCGTGCCACTTCGCCAAGGGCTGCCGGTGAATCTTTCGATCGCTGCTGAGTGGCGGTTCTCGAAAGCCAGACAGCAGATGGCTTGCTCGCCGTCCTGCCAGGCACGTAGCAGGGCGGGTTGTGCGGTGTAGGCAAAGAGCGACAGGCACAGCGTTTCAGGCGGTGGGGGAACTTGTCCCAACCGCCTCCAGAAGGCGTCCTGATCGCTGCGGCTACGGAGAAACTCTTCGCGTCGTGTCGCCAGTCCGGCTTCGCGCAGCAGCCCCCCTGTGTTTTTGGCAAAGCCGGGGAAAAAGAAGGTTTTGACGAGCGGCAAGCGCGGATGCGGTGAG
>CAYMYD010000023.1:0-4650 GCA_964394535.1 uncultured Propionivibrio sp.
ATGGACAAACCGAAATTTTTTGAACGCCTTTCCTCGCTACTCCTGCGCGAACCGGAAGACCGGGAGCAACTCATGCGTCTGCTGCATTCGGCGCACGAACACGCGCTGCTTGACGCCGACGCCCTCTCGATCACCGAAGGTGCGCTCTCGGCTTCGGAAGTCAGCGTGCATGAAATCATGGTACCGCGTGCCAAAATGAAGGTGATCGATATTGCCGATCCACTGGAAAAAATCATCGCGCTGGTCAATAGCACCGCGCACTCCCGTTTCCCGGTCATTGACGGCAAGCGCGACAACGTCATCGGCATCCTGCTGGCCAAGGATCTGCTGCGGATTCGCGCCCAGCAGACGTTCAAACTGCAGGACTGGCTCCGCCCGGCGGTGTTCATCCCCGAATCCAAGCGGCTCAACGTCCTGCTGCGCGAATTCCGCGTCTCGCACAACCACATGGCGATTGTCGTCGACGAATACGCCGGCGTCAGTGGCCTGATCACCATTGAGGACGTCCTCGAACAGATCGTCGGTGAAATCGAGGACGAACACGATATCGACGCCAGCGAAGGCAACATCCGCTCCGACCGCAACAACCGTTACCGCGTCAAGGCACAAACACCCATCGAGGATTTCAACGAAGCGATGGGCACCAACTTCAGCGACGAGGAGTGCGACACCGTCGGCGGCCTGATCCTCAACCATCTGGGCCGCGTTCCCCGGCGCAAGGAACTGATCGAGCTCTCCGGCCTCCGTTTTGAAGTGTTGCGTGCTGACAGCCGCAGGCTGTATACGCTGTTCGTCAGCCGCATTCCGGAATAACGCGACACCATACTTTGCGGTGAGGGTTTCAGGATGAAGTCGCTGTCGCACAAACTGCCCACCGCTTTTCTCCTCGGTCTGGCCAGTGTTGCGGCCTTCGCGCCGCTGGGCTGGTTTCCGCTGATCTGGCTGACCCTGGGCGGCCTTTATTTTCTGCTGAAAAAAAGTGTTGGCGAGGCGCGTCAAACTCTGCATGGTGCGCTGACCGGCTGGGCTTTCGGCTTTGGACTATTTGTCGGCGGGGTATCCTGGATCTACGTCAGCCTGAGCAATTTTGGCGGCCTGCCCGCTCCCCTTGCAGCGCTCTCCACCCTGCTTTTCTGTGCCTTTCTGGGACTCTACCCGGCCCTGGTCGGCGGCCTGTTCGTGCGCTTTGCCCCCATGAGCGACGGGCAGCGCAGCCTGTTCTTCGCCGCCCTGTGGACCCTCGGCGAGTGGCTGCGCGGCTGGCTGCTCACCGGCTTTCCCTGGCTGGCCGTCGGCTACTCGCAAGCCGCAAGCAGCCCCTTGGACGGGTTCGCTGCCGTGCTCGGGATTTATGGTGTTTCCCTGCTCACCACCCTGTTTGCCACGCAACTGACGTGCGCCGCAGAGCGCTGCACCGGGCAGTCGGCCTGCGCCATCGACAAGCGCCTGGGCTGGTGTCCGCTGCTACCGCTGCTGCTGGCAAGCCTGTTGCTTGTTGCGGGAGGGCTGCTACGCGGGCAACCGTGGACCACGCCCAGCGGCAAGCCGCTTTCTGTCGCCCTGCTGCAAGGCAATATCGCGCAGGAACTCAAGTGGCGTCCGGAACGGTTCAACGAATCCCTGCACACCTACTACCGCCTCGCCCAGGAAAATCCGGCGCAACTCACCCTCCTCCCGGAAACCGCCATTCCCGCTTTCCTGCACCAGTTGCCGCCCGCTTATATCGACGAACTCGCGGCGCTGGCACAGCGCGAACAGGGAGATATGCTGATCGGTATCGCGGTCGGCGACCGCCAGCAATACGCCAATGCCGCAGTGAGCATCGGCGCTTCCGGTACCCAGCAATACCACAAGATGCACCTGGTCCCCTTTGGCGAATTCGTTCCGCCCGGATTCCAGTGGTTCATGAACCTGGCCCACATCCCGATGTCCGACTTCACCCCCGGTGACCCGCGCCAGCCCCTGCTCAAAGCCGGCAACACGAAAGTGGCGGTCAACATCTGCTACGAAGACGCCTTTGGTGAAGAGATCATCCGCACCCTGCCGGAAGCCGAACTGCTGGTCAATATTTCCAACGTCGCCTGGTTCGGTGATTCGCTCGCACCGGCACAGCACCTGCAAATCGCGCAGATGCGCGCGCTGGAAACCGGTCGAATGATGCTGCGCGCAACCAATACCGGCATGACGGCAGTGATCGCTGCCGATGGCCGGGTCGTCAGCGCGCTCAAACCCTATACCCGCGCCGCGCTGCGCGCCGAGGCGCAGGGCTATCAGGGTGCCACGCCCTATGTCCGCTGGGGCAATCTTCCGCTCATCGTCCTGTGCCTGCTCTGCTGCGCTTTCGGCGTACCAAGGCTCGGGCGCCGGACAGGCTAGGCTCGCTTCGGCTTGGCCAGCGGCGGGTTTTTCTGGAAGTATTTGCGGATGCCGGAAACGATGGATTCGGCCATCTTGTCCTGATACTTCGGGTTGTTCAGCTTCTTTTCCTCTTCCGGATTGGAAATGAACGCGGTTTCGATCAGGATCGAAGGGATGTCCGGCGCCTTGAGCACGGCGAATCCGGCCTGCTCGACGTTGTCCTTGTGCAGACGATTGATCGTGCCGATTTCCGTCAGCACCGCCTTGCCGAGTTTCAGGCTGTCACTGATCGTCGCCGTTTGCGAGAGGTCGAGCAGGGTGCGCGCCAGCATCGGATCCTTAACGCCAATATTCACCCCGCCGATGAGGTCGGCTTCGTTCTCCTTCTGCGCCAGATAGCGCGCTGCCGAACTCGACGCACCGCTTTCGGAGAGCGCAAACACCGAAGAGCCGTTGGCGTCCGGCCGGGTAAAAGCGTCGGCATGGATCGAGATGAACAGGTCGGACTGGATGCGCCGGGCCTTCTGCACCCGCGTCTGCAAGGGAACAAAATAATCGGTATCGCGAGTCAGCACGGCGCGCATGTTCGGCTCGGCATCAAGTTTGGCTTTCAGGCGTCTGCTGACGGCCAGCGTGATGGTCTTCTCGTACGTGCCGCCGCGCCCGACCGCACCGGGATCTTCGCCACCGTGGCCGGGATCCAGGGTGATGGTCACCATGCGGTTCACCACCGGCTTGCCCTGGCGCGGCTTTTCGACGGGAATGTCATCACTTCCCGCTTCAGCCTTCTTCTCTTCCAGATCGCCGTAGATTGAATCGTTCTTCTGGATCAGTTGCAGCAGGGGATCGGGAGCTTCGAGCGGGTAGACGTCAAGCACCAGGCGATAACCATAGCTGCCGACCGGTGGCAGGACAAAAACCTGTGGCTTGACCTCGTTTTTCAGCTCCATCACCAGCCGCACAACCCCTGGTTTGAAGCGTCCGGCACGTAGCAGGCTGATGTTCGGATCGTCGGGAAGAATCTTGCTGGAGAGACTTTCCAGCACGGCGGTAAACTCGATGCCTTCGAGATCGACAACCAGTCGCTCTGGGTCCTTGATCATGAAATGAGTGAATTTCAGCGGTTCACGATGCTCGATGGTGACCCGTGTGTAATCGGCCGCCGGCCAGACGCGCACCGCCAGAATCCCCGGCAACTGTCCGACCGCCGCCCGACCGGCCGGGCTGACCAGCAGGAACAGCGAGGCGCTGGCCAGCTTGATCAACTGGCGGCGTTTGGGCTGCAGAATAGATTCAGACATTGGCATCCGGATTCGCTGGCGGCACGAAGTTCAAGAATGCGGCCCGCGTCAGAAAAATCGAAGCGCAAAACGAGATCGGCTGGCGGCAGGTAAGCGCCTGCTTTGCCCGGCCATTCGACCAGACACAGGGCCGTATCGTTGAAATATTCGCCCAACCCGGCTTCTGCAAACTCTTCTTCCTCATTGAAACGATAAAAATCAAAGTGATACAAGTATAAACTCGAAACCACATAAACTTCAACCAGCGTATAGGTCGGACTCTTCACCGGCCCGGCATGACCCAGCGCCCGCAGCACGGCACGCACCAGGGTGGTTTTACCCGCGCCAAGATCCCCATCGAGCCAGACGACCATGCCGGGCTTCAGACAGGGCGCAAGTTCGCGGCCCAAAGCCTGTGTTGCGGCCTCGTCGGCAAGAAAGCGCGTCAGCAGGGGGAAATCAGCGGGGGCTGGCACTTCTCCCTTTTCCCCGCCACGAATAAGATGCACGTTATGCAAGAAAGACACTCCACAAAAGCTCGGGCAACCGGGCTTGAAGAAAACATCGACCCGGCCGCCCTGACCGGATTGATCCAAGGCCGCGCCCGAGAACTGGGCTTCTCCGCCGTCGGCATCGCCCCGGCCGACGTTTCACAGGCCGCCCCGGGATTGCAGCGCTGGCTGGCGCTCGGACGCCACGGCGAAATGGATTATATGGCCAAACACGCCGCGCTTCGCAGTGCGCCACAGGCTTTGCTCCCTGGCACCCGCTCGGTCATCGTGGCAAGCCTCCCCTACTGGCCGCAAGCCATGGGCAGCGAGCAGGCACTCACCGACCCGCCTCGGGCCGAAATTTCCCGCTACGCGCTGGGCCGCGATTACCACAAGACCCTGCGCCAGCGTCTGCAAAAACTCGCCGACAGCATCGCCAGCGCCTTGCAGGGCAGCGGCTTCCCTTTCAGCTACCGGGTATTCAGCGATTCCGCGCCGGTCATGGAAGTCGAACTCGCCCG
>CAYMYD010000023.1:4750-6727 GCA_964394535.1 uncultured Propionivibrio sp.
GCGCATTTACGGCTGTGACGATTGTCAAAGCTGTTGCCCGTGGAACCGCTTTGCCCGTGCAGGTGACCCGGATTTCGCCGTGCGCCATGGCCTCGATGCTGCCTCCCTGCCCGAACTTTTTGCCTGGACGCCGGAAGATTTTGCAACGCGGCTGGCGGGCAGCCCGATCCGCCGCATCGGCTTTGAACGCTGGCTGCGCAACATCGCCGTTGCGCTGGGCAACGCACCGGCCAGTCCGCAAACCCGGGCAGCACTACGGTGCCGTCAGGATGACCCTTCCGCTCTGGTACGCGAACACGTCGCCTGGGCGCTGCAACAGTCTGCCTGAGTTTGCCGGAGGAAAAAAGCGGCTTTTACCCCGCCGACATGACGACGCTCATGAAGCTCAGACCGTATTCAGCCAGTCCAGCGCCTCGGTTTCCTCGGCGAATACCAGCATCTCGGCCTCGACGAAAAGGCGCGTGAGCCAGGTACTCCAGGAAATCCACTGGCTCTCGGTCACCACGGCGATGCGGCGAAAAGCCTCGGGGTGCTCGCGGGCGAAAACCAGTTCCTCCCAGGCCACGTCAAGGGTGAAGTCGGCCATTTCACGCAGATCAACCAGCAGATCCACCGGCCCTTCGAATTTGGCCTTGTAGTTGATCATCTCCTCGAATTCCCGATAATCGGCAAGGGTGAATTCGCCGTAGACATTGATTTGAACCCGTCCGCTCTGGTGTTGGATGACGATCATGGCGCTCTCCCCGGTCGATGACACTTTGAGTGTAGCACCTGAAAGCCCGCAGAGCAGGGTAAGATGACAGCTCATTTTTTTCTTCCCGCCATGAAACTTCCCCTTCCCGCACCCGACGCCCAAGCCTTCAGCGACCGCCTGAAAGCACTCATTGCTGCCGACATCACTCATTCCGGCGGCTGGATCAGTTTTGCCCGCTTCATGAACCTGGCCCTCTACGCCCCAGGGCAGGGTTACTACTCGGGTGGCGCGCACAAGTTCGGACCGGCGGGCGATTTCATCACCGCCCCCGAAATCAGCCCGCTCTTTGCCCGGGCACTGGCCGCGCAGGTCGAGCAAATTATGGCGCTGAGCGCACCGCAGATCATCGAAGTCGGCGCCGGTGCGGGCAGTCTGGCCACCGACCTGCTGCTCGAACTGGAACGACGCGGCGCTCTGCCCACGCCTTACGCCATCCTCGAACTTTCCGGCGAACTGCGTGAACGCCAGCGCCAGCGTATCGCCCGCGACGCCGCGCATCTGCTCGACCGCGTCATCTGGCTCGACCGCCTGCCGCAGCACTTCGACGGGCTGGTACTGGCCAACGAATTGCTCGATGCCCTGCCCGTCCATCTGGTGCATTGGCAGGAAAGCGCGATTCTCGAACGCGGGGTGGCCTGGGAAAACGGCCAGTTCATCTGGCATGACCGACCAGCCCAAGGGCGTCTGCTCGACCGTGCACAGGCGCTGGCCGACGAGTTCGCCCTGTCTTCCGGTTATCTCAGTGAGATTGGCCTCGCCGCCTCCGACTGGACGGCTGCCTGGGGAAGCACTCTCGGTTGTGGTGCCCTGCTGCTGATCGACTATGGTTTTCCGCGCCACGAGTTCTATTGCCCGCAACGCAGCAGCGGTACGCTGATGTGCCACTACCGCCATCATGCCCATCCTGACCCCTTCATGCTGCCGGGCTTGCAGGACATCACCGCGCATGTCGATTTCACCGCCCTCATCGAAAACGGCTTCGAGGCCGGACTGGAACTCTACGGCTACACCACGCAGGGCGTCTTCCTGATGAATTGCGGCCTGCCGGAGATCCTCGCCAGCACCCCGGCAGACGATAGCCCGCGCTATCTGCCCCAAGTGCAGGCGGTGCAGAAACTGGCCTCGCCCGCCGAAATGGGCGAACGTTTCAAGGTCATGGCGCTGGGCAAGGGGATTGAAGAGCCTCTGCTGGGCTTTGCCGAGGGCGACCGCAGCGAGATGCT
>CAYMYD010000023.1:6827-17185 GCA_964394535.1 uncultured Propionivibrio sp.
CGCCCGTGAAAATCGCAGGCGCAGGCTTGCAGCAGTTGCTCGAAACGCTGTGGACGACGCAGGGCATCGGTACGTTCAAGCAGGCGCAGCACGGTTTCCGGGCGCAGTTCACTGCCGCGCCGGATATCGCCGTGAAAACGTGCCACCAGCAGGGCCAGATCGCGGCAAGGGGCCGGTACACGCAGACGTTCGCAAACGGCTTCCGCCAGCGTCACGCTCTGCGCTTCGTGGCCCGGATGACGTGGCAAATCGGACTGCGGTGTCAGCCCCTTACCGAGGTCGTGTAGCAGAACGGCAAAGCGTACCGGCAGTTCGCAAGCGTCCTGCGCGGAACGGTCGAGCGCCATCATGACGTGAATGCCGGTGTCGATTTCCGGGTGGTAATCGGCGCGTTGCGGGATGCCGAACAGTTGGTCAAGTTCGGGCAACAGGCGTGCCAGTGCGCCACAATCGCGCAGTACGCCAATCATGCGCGAGGGCTGCGCTTCCATCAGACCGCGAGAAAGTTCCTGCCAGACCCGCTCGGCCACCAGATGATCCACCTCGCCGTCGGTCACCATGCGGCGCATCAAGGCCAGGGTTTCAGGGGCAACGGTGAAATCGGCAAAACGGGCCGCAAAGCGGGCAATGCGCAGGATGCGTACCGGGTCTTCGACAAAGGCCGGGCCGACATGACGCAGTACACGATTTTTCAGGTCGGCCTGACCGTTGAAAGGATCGACCAGCGCGCCATCGTCAGCGCGAGCCATGGCGTTGATGGTGAGATCCCGTCGCGCAAGGTCGTCTTCGAGCGTCACCTCCGGTGCGGCGTGAAAGCTGAATCCGGCGTAACCGTGACCACTTTTGCGCTCGGTACGGGCCAGCGCGTATTCCTCGTGGGTTTGCGGATGCAGGAAAACGGGAAAATCCCGCCCGACCGGCTTGAAACCGCGCGCGCGCATCGCCGCCGCCGTGCTGCCGACAACAACGTAATCCCGATCCTTGACCGGCAGGCCAAGCAGTTCGTCACGAACAGCGCCCCCCACGATGTAACAGCGGGCAGGGGAAAGATCGGGGAATTCCCTGCCCGTCTCCCTCAGCCCCTTTCCCGCGCTCACGGCAGATCCTCGCCTTTCGTTCCGGCAGCACGCGGGCCGATGGTACCGAGGCGGGATTTGATCGACTGAGCACGGCCATCGAACAGCGCGGCGTAATACACCGCATTGCTGATGACCTTCTTCACGTAATCACGGGTTTCACTGAAAGGAATGGTCTCCGCATAAATTGCGCCCTCCATTGCCCCGTCGGCACGCCATTTGCGGGCACGGCCAGGACCTGCGTTATAGGCGGCAGAGGCCAGTACCGGATGGTTGTCCAGACTTTCCAGCACCAGACGCAGGTAACTCGTCCCCAGCAGGAGATTGGTATCCACGTCGTTCACCTGCCCATGCTGGTAATTCTTCAGACCGATTTTCTTCGCCACCCAGCGCGCCGTGGCCGGCATCAGTTGCATCAGGCCGGAAGCGCCTGCCGAAGATTTGGCGCTGGTCACGAAACGGCTTTCCTGCCGCATCAGGCCATAAACCCAGGCATCATCGAGCGCCTGGGAACGTGCGGCCGGACGCACCTGTTCGCTGAACGGTGCGAGGTAACGCAGGCTGTAATCGTGTTCTTCACGGGTGCGGTCGGCGGCGGCAATCGCCCGGTCATAGACATCGGCGCGGCGCGCCATCTGGGCTGCCGCCAGCAGTTCGCGGTCATTCATGCCACGCAAGCCCCAACTCCACTCGCGCACCCCTTCGATGCGCTGATTCAGGCGCAACAGGGTCAAAGCCCGTTGCAGCGAGGGATTACCCATTGCCTGCAGCATTTCCTCGCTGCTCGGTGGGGCGGCCTGCGCTGGTACGGTAATCGGCTGACCAAGCTCCTCGTCGGCCAGATTGCCGTAGAAATTCGGCTGACCGGCGATTTTGGCATAGAGGGCCCGCGCCTCGTCATGGCGCCCGGTTGCGCGGCAGGCGCGGCCCAGCCAGTAAATCCAGGCGGGATGCTCGGCCAGCGTCGGCGACATCTGGCTGATCGTCGTGCGCACGGCGTTCCAGTCCTGCGCCCGCAGGGCAGCCCGAACCTTCCACTGCACCACCTCATCCGAAAGCGGTGTATCGCCCGCCAGACGGAACCACACCAGCGCCTCATCCATATGCCGGAACGCAGCCTGCCAGCCGATCTGACTCCAGGCCCAGCCTTTTTCTGCCGCTTGCAGTTGCGCGGAAATCTTCTGCAACTGTTCGGCAGCCATGCGCGGATCGCTGCGCGCCATGCGTCCGATCGCCAGCGCCGCCAGTTCGCGCCCCTTGCGGGTGTTCAACACGCTGGCGGACGACTTGGCCAGCCACGACAGCGGCGCATCGCTAACCGCCTTGGCTTCTTTTTCCGTCGGCGTCTGGCTCTGCGGCAGCCAGTTCATGCTGTAACGTCCGGCACCGGGCCGATTGGCCTCAAACTGTCGCCGCACCCGCGCCCAGACATCATCGGCCTGAACGCGTTTGTCGACAATCAGCGTCTCCAGCACCGGCAGACAGGATTCCGGCGCTTCGATCAGCGACAGCCACAGCGGTTTGGCCTCATCCAGCACCGTCGCATCACCCTTCTGGCGGCGACTCTGCAAGGCGTAGCAGGCGAGTTCCTGATCGGGCTGCTTCAGTGCCGGATATTCGGCGTCGAAATCGGCCCATTCCTGCTTTTTACCGAGTTGCTTGAGCCATTCGCCACGCAGCTTTTCGGCGATATACGTGTTGTCGTTGGCTTGCAGGAAGTTGCGGATCGCTGCCGGATCGACCGTATTGAGATCGACCCGCAAACGCCAGTAATCAACGTAGGAAGCCAGTTCGTAGTCGGCCAGTTCGGCGCTGGCACGCTCCAGCTTGGCCCGGTCGCCGGTCTGAAATGCCTTGCGGGCGGCGATAAAACGCTCATCGGCAGAAGGCGGTGCAGCAAAACCCAGGCAGGGAGAAAGAGAGAGAAACAGCAAAAAACCGGTAGCAAAAAACTTCATGATCAGCGTAAACCCCTTGTCAATACTGGCTCCGAGCATACCACATGACAATGAGGTCGGCGGATGTCAATGCTGCTTGACCCCGCCACACGCTTCCCCGGCCTCTCTCCCCTGACGGGAAGAGAGGCGGATTACCGAATCAGCCGACGCTCGTTTTCGCCGCCGTCGGGGCATCGGTCATGGAGAACACGATCTGGTCACCGTTACCCAGGTAGGAGGTGTCTGTCGAACCGTTTCTCGCCGTTCCCTTGATGACCGGGATACCGGCCTCGATCAGCTTGCGGGCGGTCAGGATGCCGGTGCAGTGATTGCAACCGACCTTCTCGAAGCCCCAGTGCTTGAATACGGCGACAAGATCGTCGTATTTCGGGTCCCATTCTTCAAACGGCGAAACGTGCAGCCCGCCATAGATGCCATAGAGTTTCTTCGTTTGCACGGCCCGCTGGGCGGTCGAGGCAAATTGCAGAATCCCCTGGTGGCAGCATCCGGTCACTGTCACCAGCCCCTTGTCCTTGACGTTGAAGAAGAGCGACTGCTCCCCGAAAACGCGGCAGATGATCGGCGTCTGGAAGTTGTACAGGGCGGCACCGGCAAACAGTTTGTAAAGGCCCGGCTGGGTTTCGATCAGCTCGCCCCGGTGTCCGGCCGCTTTCAGGTAGTCGATGCCTTCCGGATAGAAGCCCTTCGGATAGAGGGTGCGAACCGTCGGCCCGTACTTGAAGGTGACCGGCGCGCCCCAGAAGTGGTCGAAGTGTTCGTGCGAGATGACGAAGTAATCGATCTTGTTGTCGGCCAGCAGCTTGTCGATGCCCTCCCGCTTGAAAGCCTTGTCCATCCAGTCGAAATTCCAGCCGGAATCAAGCAGGATGCGCTTGATTTCGCCTTCCAGCGTTTCCACTTCGATCAACGCGGCAAAACCACCAGCGTTGGTCGGATTAACCGCGTTCTCAAGCTGGTAAGCCCAGGCTTCTTCCAGCTTGTTGGGGATCAGCGGGCGCAGGGTTTTCATCCCGTCCTCATAGCTCCCCTTGCCCAGCTTGCCTTTGGGTTGGGTGAAGGGTGGCCAGTTGTAGGTGTAATGGTTGACCAGGAGGCCTCCGGCCCCCTTGATGTCACCCATCAGCACCTTGTTGTCGAACCAGCTTGTTTCGCTGATGTTGGTGATCTTGACGCTCTTGACTTCGCCAATGTTCTCTTGCGGTGCAGCCGCCTTGGCAAAATGCTGCTTGCGCAAAGGTGAGTAGGAATAGACCCCCATGCTGGCCAGGGCGCCTGCCATGGTGCCGACCGCGACGCCTTTGGTGAAGTCGCGCCGACTGGAATTGTTGCTTTCAGACATTTTCAGATCTCCTTGAGATGAGTCATGCCAGGATCAGGTCCAGATCCACTTGGTTTTCCCGAGGATCGGCAGCAGATAAACCACGGCAAAGTAGATGGCTATGCCGACACCCAGGCCAACCACGATCCCCTGCAGGTAACTTTTGCTCATGATTTCCTCCTTGTCAGGCGACGGCCTGGCCGTCAGGTTCAACCGCAAATTTCGCTGGCGCGGCGGACGGAACGACACCCACCTTGCGCCATGCGGGCCAGTTGTCCATGTACCAGTGATGGACCAGCATGATGTTGATCAGCCAGATGGTCGGAATCATCGGAAACTGTTCCGGCTGGGAAATGCCCTTCTGCGTTCCCAGGGCCAGATGGCTGATGTTGTAGTAGAAAATCATCAGAAGGACGCCGCCGCCCAGCATGATCCCGGTACGGATCAGCAGATTGACCGGCACCGAGAACTTCGTCGGCCAGTTGTTGCAGTAAAAATGCAGGTAGAGCGAAGGCAGCAGCATGAAGATCATGATTTCGCCCACGTGCAGCCAGCGCCAGTCCGGTGCATTGTCATTGCGCGTGCCACGGATCGTCTCGCCAAGGAACAATTCCTGCGCAAAGTAAAGGAACAGGTGGAAGGCCCAGGCAATGGCGATGATGCCCAGGAAGGTGGTGATCCGCCGCAGCCAGTCGTTCTTGATGAGGCGGAAGGGATAGCGCTCCCAGATGGTTTCGACCAGCCAGACAACGACCGTCGCGCACATGATCCACGAAATGTGGAAGTTGCCACTGACCGTATTGGCAAAATCGGCCCAGTAAGGCGGGGCGATCGAGGTGAAATACTGCCAGGGGTAGTAAAGAATGCCCATGTGCGGGTGCATGGTGACGAAGTACAGCACGGTGGAGATGAAGAAGGTGACGATCAGGATGGTGATGCCCTGTACCGGCTGCTTTTCGTTCTGCCACGGCGCGCGCTCCATGCCGACCACCCAGGCCGGCGACAGCCAGGAAGCCAGTGCGGCAAACATCAGGATCGCCAGTGCCGCGTATTCTTCGGCAAAGAACTGGGTCATGCGCGGCAGTACCTTGGTGCGCTCGGCATTGAAATAGGCGATGCCGAAGTTGCCCAGGAAGTCCTGGAAGAAGCCGTGGATCACCAGCATCATGATCAGCACGGCAACCGGTACGGCGACGGCTGCCTTGAGTAGCGGGTGCCAGTTATCCAGCTGTGCGCGTTTCAGCGGCCAGAACTGGAAGATATAAACCATCCAGATCAGGATGATCAGGAACCAGCGGGTGTACATATACCCGACATAGGGCGTGTAAAGCCGGAAAATGCCGCGCGGGTCCTGGAAAACCCACCAGGTGGCATAGAACACCGTCAGCAGGACAGCGATATTGACGACATGGGTCAGCGGCCCTGACCAGCGTGGTGTCAGTTGTCGCTCCTCCAGATAACCAGTGCCATAGATTTCTTCACTCGTGGTTTTCATGAGCAGACTCCTTTTCAGTTTGGGTTAAACAGGGGGCTGATCCGAAGTGGCAAAAATTTCCTTGAGTATTTCCAGATCACTTTTTCCGGTCATGTCGATACCCAGACGTCGGGCATCGTCCTCAAGGAAGGGGCGTGCTTCATTGACCTGGGCGTAGGCCATCCCGTAGGAACTGAAATACATGTCCCAGGGAAAGTCTTTCGCTTTTTTCCGCTCCGGGTCGCGCAAGATGAAATTGCGCCTTGACAGATCAGGTGTGCTCATTGCCGTTTCTCCTGAAAACACCGCTCGGGTTGATGGTGATGATGGTGGTGGTGATGCATGGCCTCGTCTTCAGCGGCACACCGCCCGCAAAAGACCCCGACCGCTGCAAAAGGCCAATTGGCTGCCTGCCACCACCGCAGGTTGGCCGGCCAAGGAACATGGGCTGGCAGGGAGTCACCGACATGCGAGAAAAAGTCCATCCCGGAAAAATCTCCTGCCTGCGCGACAAGCGACTCTACCGCCTGACGTCCCGGAGCCAGGGTCTGAACCTCGATCTCCCAGTCGATCAGGTGTTCGTCGGGGCAACTGAACACCTGGGCCTTCTCGTCGATTCGCCACAGCAGTCCGGGCTGCTGCCCAACCCGTACCCGCACGGGCGGGCGACGCCCCAGCAGGCCAAGGCCGCAGACCAACAGGTCGAACAGCACCAGCGCCAGTTGCAAGCCCGGCACCTGGCGGTGGGTCAGCCAGTCTTCGCCTTGCTGCGTTTGCTCGACCCAGCGATCCTGGGCGTTCAGACAAAGGCTGACCTCGTTTTCGCCTCTGGAGACGATGGCCAAGGTGCCGATGTAGAACAGACTCGGGTCAAGTTCGGCTTCCGTATGGAGTGGCGGTGTTCCCGTCGCATCGAACAGCGACGAGCAGCGAACCTGTTGCTCCAGCGGAGAAAAACAGGCGAAGTTCGCTTCTTTCGGGTCGGGGAAATAACGCAGGGCCAGCAGCGCCCCATCAGAATGCATTTCCGGATGGCCCGGCAGCAGCGTCATGGCCAGCACCCCGGGACAATGCTCGCTCCAGACATACCAGGTCATGCTTTCTTCCATGACACAGCTTGCCGCTTGCAAACCCAGTTGCCGACGCGCCTGCGGATTGGGGAAGACCAGACTGAAAAGACCGCCGACGACGGCATTGACCAAGTCATGAGGGTCGGAAAACTTGCCAGGAGTAGCGCTTTGCTGACAAAGCAAGGACTCCGGCAGTGTGAAAGCTTCTCCCCCTGCCCTGCCTGTTTCGATGGTTTTCGTTGCCTGGAAATTCATGACAAACCCCACCTTATAGTAATGTTGTCCTACATGCACACCATAGATGACAAATGCACACAAGTCAACAAAACGGCAGATTTTTTATAGCAAAAGCCATGAATCTTCGTATTGGCACACGAAAAAAAACGCCTCCGGAGAGGCGTTTTCCGATTTGTAGCAGCGGGCGATGCGTTCAGAAGTGTAGCGCCCGCTTGTCGCAGGCCAGCGCGGCTTCGTGCACGGCTTCGGAGAGGGCCGGATGGGCGTGGCAGATGCGGGCGATGTCTTCGCTGGCCGCGCCGAATTCCATCGCGGCAACGGCTTCGGCGATGAGTTCCGAGGCGTTGGCACCGATGATGTGTACGCCAAGGATGCGGTCGGTTTCAGCATCAGCGAGCATCTTGACGAAGCCCTCCGGCTCGCCCATGCCCAAGGCGCGTCCGTTGGCGGCGAAGGGGATTTTCCCGACCTTGTAGGCGCTGCCCTCGGCCTTGAGCTGCTGCTCGTTCTTGCCGACCCAGGCAATTTCCGGGCTGGTATACAGCACACCGGGAATGGTGTCGAAATTGCAGTGCCCGGACTGACCGGCAATGCATTCGGCGACCATCACCGCTTCTTCCATCGCCTTGTGTGCCAGCATCGGGCCACGCACCACGTCGCCGACGGCCCAAACACCGGGCAGGCTGGTGCGGCATTGGGCATCGACCTCGATGCCACCACGCCCGTCCAGCCGGAGACCGACGGCTTCGGCGTTCAGCCCGTCGGTGTTGGGAATGCGCCCGATCGAGACGATCATCCGCTCGGCATCGCATTTCTGCGCCGCACCGGTATTGTCGGTATAGGCGACGCTGACGCCTTTTTTCGTGACAGTGACCTCGCCGAGCGTCACGCCCAGATGAATTTGCAGACCTTGCCTGGCAAAAATTCTGGCGGACTCCCTGGCGACATCCTGATCGGCCATGGGCAGGAATTCCGGCAGCACTTCGAGGAGGGTCACTTGTGCTCCCAGACGACGCCAGACACTGCCCATTTCCAGACCAATCACCCCGGCCCCGATGATCAGGAGCTTTTTCGGCACGCTGTCGATATCGAGTGCGCCGACGTTGTCGCAGACCAGGCGGTTATCGACCGGCACCCCCGGCAGATGGCGCGGACGTGAGCCGGTGGCGATGATCACTTCCTTGGCAACGACCTCCTCCTCGCCCACGGTCAGCTTCCAGCCGCCCGTATCCGGCCCGACGAAGGCGCCGTGACCGGGTAGCAGCGTCACCTTGTTCTTCTTGAAAAGGCTTTTGATGCCGCTGGTGAGTTGATTGACGATGCCGTTCTTGCGCCCGATCATCGTCGGCACGTCGATCTTCGGCGCGCTGACCTGAATGCCTTGCGCGGCAAAGTCGTGGGCAGCCTGGGCAAAGAGGTGCGAGGTATGCAGCAGCGCCTTGGACGGGATACAGCCCACATTGAGGCAGGTACCGCCCAAGCGCGGCTCGCCCTTGGGGTCGGCGTAGGGATTGCTTTCGCAGCAGGCCACCTTGAAACCAAGCTGCGCTGCCCGGATGGCGGCAACGTAGCCGCCGGGGCCGCCACCGATGACGAGGATGTCGAATTGTTTGCTCATTACCATTCCTTATGCGTTGGGTGAAGGGGGTGTTCCAATGAGGTTGCGCGGCACAGACTCCGGAATCAGGGACTGCGCCGGGATGACCGGGCGGGATGTCAGTGCCGCGTAGAACCACAGGAGAAACCAGATATACAGCAAGGGCAGGACAAGAATCTGGACGATGAATACCGCCGAAAAGCGGATGATTTTCTCGACGATGTTCCCGGACTGATCTTTCATTTGTTCAATCTGCTGGGCGACATCGCCGGTCTGCCGGAAGAGGTTTTTCATTTTCTCGAAAGTGCTGCTTTCCTCGGCCTTGATTTCCAACTCCTTGGCATTGCCAAAAATGGAAAGCTCCTGGGTGTACTTTTGCACCTGCCGGTCGAGAACCACCCACTGAATCGCTGCGCTCCCCAGGGCAAAAACCGGTACGGCAAGCCGCAATATCAGCAGGGCGAGGGTCGCCTTCCTGAGCCACAGGGGAATCGCTCGATCCTTCATTCGCAGCGCGGCCCAGGCAAGCAGCAGGGTGGAGAGCAGGACACAAACCGGCCAGGCGGAAAAGATTTCGATCATCAGGCGTTGTACGGCAAACGAAGCCGTCGCCGCGAAGAGGAAATCCGAGAACTGCTCGACCACATCGTCCAGCGGATCGAGCGCCGCCCCCGGTTTCACGGAAACTCCGGCACCGATCTGGAGCGAGACAGAAGCTTCCTGCAGGGTGCTGATCACAGCATTCAGCGTGCGTGCAACGCCGAATGCCACCAGCGCCTGTTTCAGCCCGGATTCGACACTGTGCTCGGCCATTGCGTCAAGCGGACGCAGCCAGGTGATGCACAGGGCGAAGACCAGTATCACGGCGATCAAGCATTTTTGCCGTGAGCTTACTTGTGCATTGATTGGCATGAACGTACTCCAGAACAACAAAGGGCAAGCGTCATGATTCGCGCTTGCCCTTCAAGTTTACGCCATGGGTATCACACCCCCAGCAGGAGCCTTGCCGGGTCTTCCAGCGCTTCCTTGATGGCCACCAGGCCGAGTACCGCTTCGCGCCCGTCGATGATGCGGTGGTCGTAAGACATGGCGAGGTAGTTCATCGGCCGGATGACGATCTGGCCGTCTTCGACCACCGGGCGGTCCTTGGTCGCGTGGATGCCGAGAATGGCCGATTGCGGCGGGTTGATGATCGGCGTGGAGAGCATCGAGCCGAACACGCCGCCGTTGGAGATCGAGAAGGTGCCACCGGTGAGGTCTTCCAGCGAGAGCTTGCCGTCCTTGGCCTTCTGCCCGAACTCGGCAATCTTCTTCTCGATGTCAGCGATGGTGAGTTGATCGACATCGCGCAGGATCGGCACGACCAGGCCACGCGGACTGCCAACGGCGATGCCGATGTCCATGTAGCCGTGATAGACGATGTCGTTGCCATCAACCGAGGCGTTGAGGATCGGGTACTTTTGCAGCGCCGCGACGGCGGCTTTGACAAAGAAGCCCATGAAGCCCAGACGCACGCCATGCGTTTTCTCGAACTTGTCACCGTACTGCTTGCGCAGCGCCATGACCGGGGCCATGTTCACTTCGTTGAAGGTGGTCAGGATGGCGTTGGTCGATTGCGACTGCACCAG
>CAYMYD010000024.1:0-17015 GCA_964394535.1 uncultured Propionivibrio sp.
TGGTCGGCATCTATCAGTGGCGCAAGCCGGAGAGGGACCTGTCCTATCTGCGTTTTGCCTTTTCCGGCCGGGTTCTTGCGCATGATGCCCGGCGTCAACTGGATGAAGACATCATCGCCGCACACTGGCTGACGCCTGACGAGATTCGCGCCCGGCAGGCACAGTTACGCAGCCCGATGGTGATGCGCTGTATCGACGATTATCTTGCCGGTCGCCGCTTCCCCCTGGATTTGCTGACGTATTACGCATGAAGCGCCTGCTGTGTCTGCTGTGCTTCCTTGGCACCAGTTTTTTGGTCTGCGCGGAGGAAACGCTGTCTGTCTGCTTCAACTATGGTTGTCTGGACCAGGCCGAGGTCACTTTCAGCCCGATGCAGCTTGACGAAGTGCAGGCGCTGCTTGCCGACGCCAGCGATGCCATGCACGAACGGATGTTGCTGGCGGTGGTGATCGGTCGCCTGCTCGGCTGGGCCGGGCAGCAGTCGCCGATTCATGTCGATCGCGGCGGCAATGCGGACGATGAGGGTATCTCGGGGAAAATGGACTGTCTCGATCATTCGACGACGACCACCCGATTGCTGCACATGCTCGAACGGCGTGGCCTGTTGCGCTGGCATCAGGTGCTGGAGCCGGTGTTGCGGCGGCGCATTCTGATTTTCGATCACTGGTCGGCGCTGATCGAAGAAAAATCGACGGCGCAACGCTACGTGGTCGATAGCTGGTTCCGGGATAACGGCCAGCCTGCCGTTATCATGTCGCTGGAAAACTGGAAGGACTGGAAGGAAGTGCGTGACGATGAGTAAGGGAACCGTGGTGGTGGGCCTCTCCGGCGGTGTGGATTCCTCGGTGGCCGCCTTGCTGCTCAAACAACAGGGCTGGCAGGTGATCGGCCTCTTCATGAAAAACTGGGAGGACGATGACGACGATGAATACTGTTCCTCGCGTCAGGATTTGATCGACGTGATGAGCGTCGCCGACACCATCGGCATCGATGTCGAGGTGGTGAATTTTGCCAAAGAGTACCGCGAGCGCGTGTTCTCGATCTTTCTGGAAGAGTACCGTGCCGGACGCACCCCGAATCCCGACGTGCTGTGCAATTCGGAGATCAAGTTCAAGGCCTTTCTCGATCATGCGCTGCAAATGGGGGCCGAACGCATCGCTACCGGCCATTACGCCGGCGTGTGCGAAAGCGATGGCCGTTTCCAGTTGCTCAAGGCCGCCGACGGCAACAAGGATCAGAGCTATTTCCTGCATCGGCTGAATCAGCGGCAACTGGCAAAAACCCTGTTTCCGCTCGCCGGACTGCCCAAACCCGAAGTCCGCCGCATGGCCGAGGCCGCCGGGCTGCACGTGGCGGTGAAAAAGGATTCGACCGGCATCTGCTTTATCGGCGAGCGTCCGTTCAAGGAATTCCTGATGCGCTATCTGCCGCCGAAGAAAGGCGAGATTCGTCGCCTCGACGACGAGCGCGTGCTGGGCGAACACGACGGCCTCACTTTCCACACCCTGGGGCAGCGCAGAGGCTTGCAGATCGGTGGCGTGAAAGGCGGCAAGGGCAGTGCGTCGGGTGATCACGAAGCCTGGTTCGTGGCCGGCAAGGACATGGCGCGCAATATCCTTTACGTGGTGCAGGGGCACGAGCATCCGGCGCTGCTGCGCCATGAATTATGTGCCGACCAGCTTTCCTGGATTTCCGGCGAGGCCCCGCAACTGCATCGGGCTTACGCGGCCAAGACGCGTTACCGGCAGGCCGATGCCGCCTGCGTGATCGAAAGCCTGGAGGCCGGGCGTTGCCGTATCCGCTTCACCGAACCGCAATGGGCCGTGACACCGGGGCAATCGGTGGTGATCTACGACCAGCACGTCTGCCTGGGCGGTGGCGTGATCGTGTGAAAGGCAGTGAGGAGTAAGGAGTAAAACCGAGAGCGCATCCGCTCTACTCCTCACAGCATCCAAGACTGCTTATTCCTTCGGAATCGTTTCGGAAAACGACGGGCGATGTAGCAGTTTTTCGTACAGACGGAGCAGATTGGGGTAGCTGGTTTGCCAGGTGATTTCCGGGAAACGGAAGGCCAGATAGCCCAGCGCACAGCCGACGGTGACATCGGCCAGCGAATAATGCGTGCCCATGCACCAGGGGCTGTCGCCCAGTTGCTCGGAGAGGTAAGCCAGGCTACGGGTGATCTTGTCTTCCTGGCGGCTGATCCACTCGGGGCTTTGCTGTACCGGCGGACGTTTGCGTTCAAGGTAGATCAGCGCCGCCGCGTCGCAGATGCCGTCGCTGACGGCACCCCAGCGCTTGGCTTCGGCGCGGCCACGGTTGGATTCGGGCATCAGCTTGTTGTTCGGAGCGACGCTGTCGATGTACTCGACGATTACCGCAGAATCGAACAGGGTTGATGAGTCATCCAGCACCAGAACCGGAATTTTGCCCAAGGGATTGTAGTTGGGCACTTCTGAATCAGGCGTCCACGGGGAATCAATCACGAGTTCACACTCGATCTTTTTTTCCGCCAGCACGATGCGAACCTTGCGGACGTAGGGACTGGTCAGTGATCCGATGAGCTTCATTTGTTTCCTGTCATGAAAAGTCTGCGAACTGATTATAACAGGAAGGCCGGAGGGCGGAGCCACGGGGCCAGGCAAGCGCATGGCGTCCATGTGCTTGCCTGGCATGGCCGCCCTTCTTTGCCCGGCTTCCCGTAAAATGCGCTCCTTATTGTTCAGGAGTTGTGCCATGACCTTTCCCGATCTCTTATCCCTTTCCCCGCTTGATGGGCGCTATGCCGCCAAACTGGATGCCCTGCGGCCGCATTTTTCCGAATACGGGCTGATTCGCCGCCGCCTGCAGGTCGAGATCGAATGGCTCAAGGCGCTGGCGCAGGAGCCGCATTTTGCCGAGATTCCGCCTTTTTCGGCGGCGACCCTTGCGGCGCTCGACCGGCTGCTTGCCGATTTCAGCCCGGCCCAGGCAGCCGAGGTCAAGGACATCGAAAAGACGACCAATCACGACGTCAAGGCGCTCGAATACTGGATCAAAAAACAACTGGCCGATAACGCCGAAGTGATGCGCGTTGCCGAATTCATCCACTTTGCCTGCACGTCGGAAGACATCAACAATCTCTCGCACGCGCTGATGCTCAAGGCCGCGCGTGATGAGGTGATGCTGCCGATGTTCGACCAGGTGATCGCCCGCCTGCGCGAACTGGCCCACGCCCACGCCGAACTGCCGATGATGGCGCGCACCCACGGTCAGCCGGCCACGCCGACGACGCTGGGCAAGGAGATCGCCAACGTGGTTCATCGTCTGCTACGTGCCCGCCGGAACCTTGCCGGGGTCAGCCTGCTGGGCAAGATCAATGGCGCGGTTGGCAACTACAACGCGCATCTGGCGGCCTATCCCGCGTATGACTGGGAAGGCTTTGCGCGGCGCTTCGTCGAAGCGTTCGGGCTGGAATTCAACCCCTACACCATCCAGATCGAACCGCACGACGCCATGGCCGAACTCTTTGACGCCTTTGCCCGGGCCAATACCATCCTGATCGACCTCGACCGCGACCTGTGGGGCTACATCTCGCTGGGCATTTTCCGGCAGAAGCTCAAGGCGGGCGAGATTGGTTCCTCGACCATGCCGCACAAGGTCAACCCGATCGATTTCGAGAACTCCGAAGGCAATCTCGGACTGGCCAACGCCTTGCTGCGGCATCTGGCGGAAAAGCTGCCGATCTCACGCTGGCAGCGTGATCTGACCGATTCGACGGTGCTGCGCAACATGGGGGTGGCGCTCGGTTACACCCTGCTGGGCTGGGATTCGCTGCTGCGCGGCCTTGCCAAGCTGGAGGCCGATGCCCCGCGTCTGCGGGAAGAACTCGACGCCAACTGGGAGCTGCTGGCCGAGCCGATCCAGACCGTGATGCGCCGCTACGGTATCGCCAATCCCTACGAGAAGCTCAAGGAGCTGACCCGTGGCCAGCGGGTATCGCGCGAGGGCATGCAGGCCTTTGTTGCTGCGCTGGACATTCCGGCAGCGGCCAGGGCAGAACTGCTCAAGCTGACCCCCTGGGATTACACCGGCAAGGCAGCAGAACTCGCACGACGGATTTGAGGCATGAACCCCCTCGCCCGCTTGCGGGTGAGGGGTAGGGGAGAGCGTAAAAGCCTCAGTAGCGGTTATCCAGAATCCGTGTCGATTTCTTTTCGCTGCGCGGCAGCTCGCCGACCTTGACCGCCACCGGTTCGATCAGGATGCCGACGCGGTTCCTGAAGGCCTTGACGACGGCTGATTCAACCGCCTTGCGTGCCAGCGGGTCGTCGACCGTGCACTCGAAGTAAATGGTCATGATGTCACGGCCGTTGAGGTGGTCGATGATCGCCTGATATTCGCTGGAGACGTCGGCAATCGATTGCAGCACTTCCTCGCAGGTGGCCGGGAAAATGATCACGCCCTTGACCTTGAACATGTCGTCGGTGCGTCCGACCAGCGGGGTGATGCGGGTATGCGGGGAGCCGCACGGACAGTCGCCGGGGACAATGCTGGTGAGGTCGTGGGTGCGATAGCGGATGAGCGGTGCCCCCTCCTTGACCAGCGTGGTGATGACCAGCTCGCCGACCTCGCCTGCGGGCAAGACTTCGCCGGTTTTCGGGTCGATGATTTCGCAGTAGACGTAGTCATCCCAGACGTGGATGCCGCAATCGTGTTCGCAGGAGACGCCGACGCCCGGCCCGTACACCTCGGTCAGCCCATAGATGTCGTAGAGCTTGACGCCCAGTTCGTTGGCGATGCGCTGGCGCATGACCTTGCCCCAGCGTTCCGAGCCGATCAGGCCTTTCTTCAGGTAAAGCTGGTCACGAATGCCCTGGCGGGCGATCTCCTCGGCCAGCAGCAGGGCGTAGGACGAGGTGGCGCAGAGCACCGTGGAGCGCAGGTCGCGCATCATGCGCAACTGCTTTTCGGTGTTGCCCGGCCCCATCGGAATGGCCATCGCGCCGAGTTTTTCCGCCCCGGCCTGAAAACCGATGCCCGCCGTCCAGAGCCCGTAGCCGGGGGTGATGTGGATGCGGTCTTCCGCCGTGCAGCCGATCATGGCGTAGCAGCGGGCAAACATGGTCGCCCAGTCGGCGACATCCTTCGCGGTGTAAGGGATGATGACCGGCGTGCCGGTAGTGCCGGAGGAGGAATGGATACGCACCACCTCGCGGTCGGGCACGGCCTGGATGCCGAGCGGATAGGCTTGGCGCAGATCGTCCTTTTCGGAAAAGGGCAGGGTCGTGAAGTGTTCCGGACGGGTGATGCGGGCCAGATCAACCGCGGCAAAGCGTTCGCGGTAGAAGGCGCTCCGTTCCTTGAGGCCGACAAGTTCGGCGGCGATGGCGGCCCATTGGGCGTTTTTCATGGACATGAAGTTTCCTGACTGTGGGCGATGCCGCTATCCAGGGCGCGATAGTTGATCTCGGCGAGGTGCGGCTTCACCCGGGCGGCGATGGCCGCGCGGATTTCTTCCCGGGTGACGGGGAGCGCCTGCTGGCCGATGGCGGCACCGAGCAACAGGGTGTTGAGCACCTTCGGGTTGCCGATTTCGGCGGTCAGCCGGTCGCCATCGACGGTGACCAGACGGGCCCCCTGACTCACGAGGAAATCCCGTTGTTCCGAGCCGTCGTAAGCCTTGCCCTTCAGCGAGGCGGTGACCGGGCGCATCGCCCGCAGCGCGGTGACGATCAGGCCGTCTGCCGCCAGATAGGGGTAGGCACGTGCTGCTTCGCCCGGTTCAAAGGCGAGGATGAGCTGCGCCGAGCGCAGGGGCAGCATGGACGAATGGATCGGCCCGGCGTTTTCCGCCATCCGCACGTGGCTGACCACCGTGCCGCCCCGTTGCGACATGCCGATGGTTTCGGCAACGCGCACCGTCGCGCCACGGGCCATGAAGGCATGCGCCAGCAAGCGGCTGGCGAGGACGATGCCCTGACCGCCGATGCCGGTCAGCAGGCAATTGAAGCGCAGCGCGGTGTCAGACATCGGCACCTCCTGCGGCTGCGACCATCAGCCGGGGACTGATGATGGCGTCCCACGGGCACAGGCTGACGCACAGATCGCAGCCGGTGCACAGCGATTCATCGACGACGGCGAGCGCATTGTCGATGGTCAGCGCCGGGCAACCCAGCCGCTGGACGCAGGCCTTGCATTTTTCCCGGCAGCGATCGGCGACGATGGTCACCGGGGCCAGCGGTTTTTCCAGCTGGATGCAGGGGGATTCGAAAATCACGGCGGAAACGCCGGTGTCGGTCAGCGCCGCGTCAACCGCCATCTTGGAAGCGGCGAGATCGAGCGGATCGACGACGAGAATCGTCGTCACCCCCAGCGCGGTGAGGACGGCCTTGATCGAGATCGGCTTTGACTGCGTTCCCATCAGCGTCAGCCCGGTGGCCGGGTCGGGTTGCAGGCCGGTCATCGCCGTGGTGGCGTTGTCGAGGACACAGATGCACAGGTGATGCCGGTTATAAACCGCATTCGCCACGCCGGTCATGCCGGAGGCAAAGAAGGTCGAATCGCCGATGAAGGCAATCTGGATGGTATCCGGCTCGGCCCGCCCCAGTCCTTGCGCCATGGTGATTCCGGCCCCCATGCACAGGCAGGTGTCGGTGGTTTTGAGCGGGGCGGCGTTGCCCAGCGTGTAGCAGCCGATGTCGCCGGAATAGATCACCTTGCGCCGGGTGCCGATGGCCTGTTTCACCGCCAGGAAGGCGCCGCGATGCGGGCAGCCGGCGCAGAGGGTCGGCGGACGCACCGGGAGTTCAACCGGCACCACAGCGGCCGCCAGTTCGGCTTGCCAGGGGGCGTAAATGGCTTCCAGGCCCAGGAAGGCGGCGAGTTGTCCGGCGATGATTTCCACCGAGTTTTCCCCGGCCAGCGAGGTGCTCCGGTCAAGCTTGCCGTGGACATCGTAGGGGAGGTGGTAACGTCCGGCGAGCATGATGAACTCGCGTTCCAGCACGGGTTCGAGTTCTTCAAAGCAGATGATCCGGGTCAGCCCACGGGTGAACTCGCGTGCCAGCCTTTCCGGGAAGGGGAAGGGCGTGCCGATGGCCAGCAGGCGCAGTGCCGGCATCTTCACCCCGGCCTGCCCGGCGAGTTGCGCCAGACGCAGCAGGGCTTCGTGCAGATAGCCGTCGTTGTTGCCGCTGCTCACCACGCCAATCGTCGCTTCGCCCTCGCCCCAGGGGGTGAAGACATTGAATTCACTGTCGGAAAACTCGTCGGCAATCTGCTCCAGGCGCTCGATGATTTCCAGATGTCCCTGATAGCTGCGCTTGGGGAAGATCACGAAAGACGGGTCTTTCACAAAGCCGGAGACCGGGTGGCGCGTTCCCGGCAAGACCTTGGGCAGGTCGATCACCGCGCAGCCGTGGTCGATGCGCGTGGTGGGGCGCACGATGACCGGCGTGCGGTAGCGCTCGGAGAGTTCAAAGGCGGCCGGAATCATTGCCGCCGCCTGTTCCGGGGAAACCGGGTCGAACACTGGCAGATGGGCAAACTGCGCGAACTGGCGGGTATCCTGTTCGGTCTGCGAGGAGATGGGGCCGGGATCGTCGGCAACGACCAGCACCAGCCCGCCTTTGGCCCCGACATAGACAAAACTCATCAAGGCATCCGAGGCAACGTTGAGGCCCACCTGCTTCATCGTCACCAGCGCGCGCATCCCGGCGTAGGACGCGCCAATCGCCAGTTCCAGCGCCACTTTCTCATTGACCGACCATTCCACATGCACATCGCCGGGGTTGTGGCGGGCGATGGTTTCGATGATTTCGGTCGAGGGGGTGCCGGGGTAGCCGCAAGCCAGATTGATGCCGGAATGCAAAGCGGCCAGGGCAATCGCTTCATTGCCCATCAGCAGTTGCGCTGACATGGTGTCCTTTCTCCTGCCAAACAGATTTCGTGAAGAGCGGCATTGTAAAGCCTTCGCAGCACCAGGCGACGGGATGGGTGAGTTTTTCTTGTCATGGGGATGGTGGTTAAAGCCTGTTCCAAATTGCGCTTTTGCCAGATCTATCGCCGCTTCCCTCTCCCCCGACCCCTCTCCCGCGAGCGGGCGAGGGGAGAAAGGCAAGGGCGGTTCGCGAACCGCCCCTACGGCGTTTGCGGGGTGTTGATGCGGGTTTTTCTTCCTCCCCCTCGCCCCGGAAGGGGAGAGGAGAGACTGCGGCGCATCAAATCCGCAGCTTCGCCTGATCAATCGCCGCTTTCCCCGGCGCCTCTGGCCAGCATTTCCTGGGCGTGCTGGCGGGTGATGGCGGTGATTTCGACGCCGCCGAGCATGCGGGCGATTTCTTCGGTGCGGCCGGTGTCGTCCAGCAGTTCGACGCGGCTTCTGATGCTGCCCTGGTCGCTGTATTTGCTGACCTGCCATTGCCAGTTGGCACAGGCGGCGACCTGCGGCAGGTGGGTGACGCAAAGCACCTGTCGTTCCTGCCCGAGCTGGCGCAGTAGCTGGCCGACGATTTCGGCGACGCCGCCGCCGATGCCGACGTCCACCTCGTCGAAAATCAGCGTCGGGACGCTGGCGGCCTGACTGGTTACCACCTGGATGGCCAGACTGATGCGTGAGAGTTCGCCGCCGGAAGCTACCTTGGCGAGCGAACGCACCGTGTCACCGGCAAGACCGGCGATGCGGAATTCGATTTGCTCCAGTCCGTGCGCCGAACCGCTCTCCAGTGGCACGAGGGCAATTTCGAAGCGACCCCCGGCAAGCGCCAGTTGCTGCATCACGCGGCTCACCGCCTGACCGAGTTCGCTGGCCGCCTTCGCCCGTGCCTGCGACAGGCGTTTTGCATGGGTCAGGTAGGTCTGCTGCGCGGCTTCGACGCGGGCCGTCAGCGCGGCGAGGTCGGCGCTTTCGCCCAGAACGGCGAGCCGCTCCTGCCAGCGTGCCAGCAGGCCCGGCAGTTCTTCCGGGGCGACGCGGAACTTGCGCGCACAGCCGAGCACGGCTTCGATGCGCCGCTCGATCTCGGTAAGACGCTGCGGATCAAGTTCCATCCGGTCACCGTAGCGGCGCAGGGCGGAGACGGCTTCGGCCAGTTCGGTCTGCGCCGCATGAATCATGGCGGCGACTTCAAGCAGTGAGGGGTCGTAATCGGACAGCGTGTCGAGCCGCGAGGCGACGGCGTCGATCTGCGTTTCGCAGGAGGAGTCTTCTTCCGAGAGCGTGGCGAGGGCAAAGCGTGCGCCTTCGGCAAGGCTCACGGCGTGGGCCAGCCGTTTGTGTTCGAGGTTCATTGCCTCCCATTCCTCGGGAGAAAAGCCCAGACCTTGCAGTTCGCGAATTTGCCATTCGAGCTGCTCGCGCTCCTGCGCCAGGGCTTCGGCGTTGCCCGAGGCGCTTTCGAGCAGATTGCGTGCTTCGCGCCATTGACGCCAGGCGTTGGCGACTTCTCCGACCTGTGGCAGCAGCCGCGCGTGGGTGTCGAGCAGGATGCGCTGGGCATCGCCGCGCAGCAGCGACTGGTGCGCGTGCTGGCCGTGGATGTCGACCAGCGCCTCGGCGACTTCGCGCAACTGTTGGACAGTGACCGGCGAGCCATTGAGCCAGGCCCGCGAACGGCCATTGCTGTCCAGCACGCGGCGCAGCAGGAGCGTGTCCTCCGTATCCAGTTCCTGCTGGTGCAACCAGTCGGCCGCGGCGGGGGCATCCTGCAGGTCGAATTCGGCGCTGACTTCGGCCCGTTCGCCACCGGCGCGCACCAGACCGGCATCGGCGCGTTCGCCGAGGACGAAGGCCAGCGCGTCGACCAGAATCGACTTGCCGGCGCCGGTCTCGCCGGTCAGCGTCCCGAAACCGCGCAGGAATTCGAGTTCGAGACGGTCAACCAAGACAAAATCGCGGATGGTCAGGCGGCACAGCATGTTGGTATTCCTTGGGAAAAGGGGTGTGGGGGCAAGCGCAGGGTGGGGGTGGTTTTTACCCTTCCCCCTTCTCCCTTCCCCCTTCCCGCTCATGAACCTTGGGCTGTTCGCTCCAGTGCAGTTTTTCGCGCAGCATGGCGAAATAGCTGTAGCCGGGCGGGTGCAGCAGGCAGATGGACGATGTGGAGCGGCGCAGACGCACGGCGTCGCCCGGCTTCAGGTCGATGGTCACCTGGCCGTCAAAGTGGGCGCGGGAGTCGGTGGCGCGGACGATGCGCACCTCGATCTCGCAACGGTCGCCGACCAGGATCGGGCGGTTGGTCAGCGAATGTGGGCACAGCGGCACCAGGGCAATCCCCGAGACCTGCGGATGCATGATCGGGCCATTGGCCGACAGCGAGTAGGCGGTCGAACCGGTCGGGGTGGACAGGATCAGCCCGTCCGAGCGCAGGTTGTAGATGAATTCGCCATCGATAAACAGCTCGAATTCGATCAGGCGGCCGATGGCCCCCTTGTCGACGACCACCTCGTTGAGGGCCAGGCTGGAGGCGATGTTCTGGCTGCCGCGCAGCACTTCGGCGTCGAGCAGCATGCGGTTTTCCGGGATGAAGCGTCCGGCAAACAGATCGTCCATGCTCGCCAGCATGTCGTTGCGTGCGATATCGGTCATGAAGCCCAGCCGCCCCTGGTTGATGCCGATCAGCGGGACCTTGTGCCGTGCCAGATGGCGGGCGGCGCTGAGCAGGGTGCCGTCACCGCCGAGCACAATGGCCACATCGGCGCGCTGGCCGATGGTCGCGTAATCGCAGCATTCCCAGCGGCTCACGTCGGCGGCAACGGAATTGGCCGCCGTCACTGCCTCGATGATGACGGTCACGCCACGCCGGTGCAGATCCCGGGCCAGCACGCCCAGCGATTCGGCAATTTCGCGGCTGTGGTATTTGCCGATCAGGGCAATGGTCCTGGGCGTCGGCAACGGAGTTTCCGGGGAAGAAATGGTTTCAGCATTCATGGGGGGAATTAAACCACAAAAGGGGGAGGGGGAACCCGTCTGATCGTTCCTGCGCCGATCGTTCCCACGCAGGAGCGTGGGAACGATCAAAGTTGCGGTCGGTTTTGCCCTTCTCCCTTCCCCCTTCCCGGTATAATCCCCTTTCCTTTCAATCACCCGGATCGTGATGGCAAGTCAGCGAAAATCAGCATTTGACAGGGAGCTTCGTGCACGGGGGGACGATGATTCGTCCCTTGCCGATGGCAGCCTGCCGGAAAAACTGGCCATTGTGTTGCAGGAGTCGCGCTGGCTGCTGCTGATCGTGCTGGCGGCTTTTCTGGCGCTTTCGCTGTGGGGCTATGATCGCGGCGATCCGGGCTGGTCACATTCGGTGCAGAGTGCGACGCTGCACAATCCGGCCGGTCGCGGCGGAGCCTGGTTGTCCGATCTGCTGCTCTATGTTTTCGGGCTCTCCGCCTGGTGGCTGGTGGTGCTGCTGCTGGCGCTGGTGTGGTGGGGCTATCGTCGCCTGGACGGGCTGCGTTCGGCGGACCGGCGGCCGCTTTACATCGCGCTGTTCGGCTTCGTCGTGTTGATGGTCGCCAGTTGTGGCCTCGAATCCCTGCGTTTTTATACGCTCAAGGCCGCTTTGCCCCTGCTGCCCGGTGGCATGATCGGTTTTGAAACCGGTCGGGCGGCGGTGCGCTATCTGGGCTATACGGGCGCGACGCTGGCCCTGCTTTCAGCGTGGGCCTTGGGCTGGAGCCTGTTTTCCGGGATGTCCTGGCTGTCTTTTGTTGAACGTCTGGGTGCGGTCTTCGAGCTTTCCTGGACGGGAACGCGCCGCCTGTTCGAGTACTGGCAGGATCGACGCATCGGCCGCGAAGTGGCGCGTGAGCGCGATGCGGTGATCGAGGATGAGCGCCAGCGGACGCCGCCGCATGAGCCGGTCATCGTCGAGGTGCCGGAACCGACGGTCAAGCGTTCGGCCAAGGTGGAAAAGCGCATCGAGCGCGAACGCCAGCCAGCGCTGTTCCCGGAAGCCGTCGTCGGCGGGATGCTGCCGCCCCTGCATCTGCTCGAACCCGCGCCAGTGCAGACCAACCAGGTGAGTACCGAGACCATCGAATTCACCTCGCGCCTGATCGAGCGCAAGCTGGCTGACTTCGGCGTGCAGGTACAGGTGCAGGTGGCCTATCCGGGGCCGGTGGTGACGCGCTACGAGATCGAACCGGCGGTTGGCGTGAAGGGCGCGCAGATCGTCAACCTCTCCAAGGATCTGGCGCGTGCGCTCTCCATGATTTCGATCCGGGTGGTGGAAACCGTCCCCGGAAAATCGTGCATGGCGCTGGAATTGCCGAACGCCAAACGGCAGATCGTGCGCCTCTCCGAGCTGATCTCCAGCAGCGTTTACCACGACATGACGTCGCCGCTGGCGATGGTGCTGGGCAAGGACATCGGCGGTCATCCGGTCGCGGTGGATCTCGCCAAAATGCCGCATCTGCTGGTCGCCGGGACGACGGGGTCGGGCAAATCGGTGGGGATCAACGCGATGATCCTTTCGCTGCTCTACAAGTCGGAGCCGGATCGGGTGCGCCTGATCCTGGTCGATCCGAAGATGCTGGAACTCTCGATTTACGAAGGCATCCCGCATCTGCTGGCGCCGGTGGTGGTGGACATGAAGCAGGCCGCCAACGCGCTCAACTGGTGCGTCGGCGAAATGGAGCGGCGCTACAAGCTGATGTCGGCGATGGGTGTGCGTAATATTGCCGGTCTTAATCAACGCATCAAGGATGCGGAAAAGGCGGGCGAGAAACTGCCTAATCCTCTGTCGCTGACGCCGGAGACGCCTGAACCGCTGGTAACCATGCCAAACATCGTGGTGGTCATCGATGAACTGGCCGATCTGATGATGGTTGCCGGTAAAAAGGTCGAGCAACTGATCGCGCGGCTGGCGCAAAAAGCCCGCGCCGCAGGGATTCACCTGATTCTGGCGACCCAGCGGCCGTCGGTCGACGTGATTACCGGCCTGATCAAGGCCAATATCCCGACCCGCATGTCCTTCCAGGTGTCGTCGAAGATTGATTCGCGCACCATTCTTGACCAGATGGGGGCGGAAGCCCTGCTCGGGCAGGGCGACATGCTCTATCTCGCCCCCGGCACCGGCTATCCGACGCGGGTGCATGGCGCCTTCGTCGCCGATGACGAGGTGCATCGGGTGGTCGATTACCTGAAACAGGTCGGCAAACCGGATTATGTAGAGGGTGTGCTGACCGGCGGCGGTTTCGAAGAAGATGACGAAGGCGGTGGCGGTGATGGCGAGGAGGGCGGCAACGCCGAATCCGACCCGCTTTACGACCAGGCCGTCGAAGTCGTGCTGAAGAATCGCCGCGCCTCGATTTCGCTGGTGCAGCGTCATCTGCGCATCGGCTACAACCGTTCGGCGCGGCTGATCGAGGCGATGGAACAGGCCGGATTGGTTTCGGCAATGGACGGACGCGGTGGCCGCGAAGTGCTGGCGCGGAAGGAAGAGTCCTGAAAAGCCGGAGGCAAGGAGAAAGGCCATGAACCAGGTTGCGCAGCAACATCACGCCACGTTTGAGGCAATCCGCCGGTTTGACGAAGACGGCAATGAGTTCTGGCTGGCCCGTCAGTTGGCGAAGGTGCTGGATTATTCGGAATACCGTCATTTCCTGCCGGTGCTGGAACGTGCCCGCGAAGCCTGTCGCAACAGTGCTCAAGCGACGGTAGACCATTTCGAGGATGTCCTCGAAATGGTCGAGATTGGTTCCGGGGCACGGCGTGAACTGGTAGATGTCCGCCTCTCCCGCTACGCCTGCTACCTCGTCGTCCAGAACGGCGACCCGAGCAAACCGGTCATTGCCAACGGCCAGACCTATTTTGCCCTGCAGACGCGACGGCAGGAACTCGCCGATGCGGCGCATCTGGGCCGTCTTGGCGAAGACGAGAAGCGTCTGGCGATTCGTGCGGAGCTTGCCGAGCATAACAAGGCGCTGGCTGCGGCGGCGAAAGAGGCGGGTGTGGAAAGCAGCCTGGACTACGCCATCTTTCAGGATCACGGCTACCGGGGCCTGTACGGCGGTCTGGGCAACAAGGAAATTCACGCCCGCAAGGGTTTGAAGAAGAGCCAGAAGATTCTTGGCCACATGGGCAGTACCGAGCTCGCGGCCAATCTTTTCCGCGCCACGCAAGCCGAAGAAAAGTTGCGACGCGATCAGGTTCAGGGCAAGGCAAAGGCCAATCAGACCCATCTGGAAGTCGGGAAAAAAGTGCGCCAGACCATCGCAGAACTGGGTGGCACCATGCCCGAAAACCTGCCCACGCCGGAAGAGAGCATCCGGCAACTGGAATCGTCCAGGAAAAAGCTGAAAACTCAGTGAAAGGTGGAAACTCCGTGAAAGGTGAAATGTGAAACGTGAAATGTACAGACCCGCTCCTTTTCTCCCCTCTCCCCACGGGAGAGGGGCCGGGGGTGAGGGAAAACGGCGCTCAATTAGCTGGATGCCGTGTTTTCAGCCCCATTTTTTTCATTCCCCGCAAAGGCCGGGAACGAAAATACCGGGAACGAACCGCTCTTTCGGCGCGCTGATTTCACAAGCGATTTTCCCCCTTTCATTGCTTTTTCTGCTGCTTTCCCCCTTGCCTGCCACCGCTGCTGCCGTCGAACGCCTGCATCAGTTTCTCGAAACAACAAAATCGGTGCGCGCCGATTTCGCCCAGATTGTCGTCGCCAAAAATGGCAGGCGGCCGCAGCAATCTTCCGGCATGATGATTTTTTCCCGCCCCGGAAAATTCCGCTGGCAGATCGACAAGCCCTACAACCAGTTGCTGGTCGGCGACGGCGCCAAGGTGTGGATGTACGATCCCGATCTGCGCCAGGTCACGGTCAAACAGGCCGGCGCGGCGCTGGGTGGTACCCCGGCCGCCTTGCTGGCAGGCGAGAGCGGCAACCGGAGCGCGCTGGAAAAGGATTTCAGCCTGCACGAAGCCGGCGAACGCGAGGGGCTGGAATGGGTGGAGGCCGCGCCGAAGAACCGCGAAAGCGGCTTCGAGAAACTGCGTCTCGGCTTTGCCGGGGCGGAGCTCAAGGCAATGGAACTGTTCGACAACTTCGGTCAGACCACCACGCTGCACTTTTCCAATATGGAGCGTAACCCGGCGCTCTCCGCTAGCGTGTTTCGCTTCACCCCGCCTCCCGGTGTGGATGTGATCAGTGAGTGACCTCTTCACCACCTCATACGCGATGCCGCTTGCCGAAGCCCTGCGTCCGGCGACGCTGGACGAAGTGATCGGCCAGGGGCATCTGCTCGGGCCGGGCAAGCCCCTGCGTCTGGCCTTCGAATCACGCAAACCCCATTCGCTGATCTTCTGGGGGCCACCGGGGGTCGGCAAAACCACGCTGGCGCGGCTGATGGCCGATGCTTTCGACGCCGAATTCGTCGCCTTGTCGGCGGTTTTCTCCGGCGTCAAGGATATCCGCGAGGCGGTCGCCCACGCCGAAGCCATGCGCGCACAAAGCGGGCGCTCGACGATCCTGTTTGTCGATGAAGTGCATCGCTTCAACAAAGCGCAGCAGGACGCCTTTCTGCCCTATGTGGAAAGTGGTCTCCTGACCCTGGTCGGCGCGACGACCGAGAATCCCTCCTTCGAAGTCAATTCGGCGCTGCTCTCGCGGGCCCAGGTCTACGTGCTGAAACCCTTGACGGAAGATGAACTGCAACAGCTTTTCACCCGCGCCCAGGAAAAGGCGCTGGCGCATCTCCAGTTTGCCGACGCTGCCGTGACGACCCTGATCGGCTACGCCGACGGCGACGCCCGACGCATGCTCAATCTGCTCGAACAATGCCAGACTGCCGCCGGTGCTGCCGGAATCACCGAGATCACCCCGGAATTCATCGAAAACGCCCTGACGCTCAACGCCCGACGCTTTGACAAAGGCGGCGACAATTTTTACGATCAGATTTCCGCCCTGCACAAATCGGTCCGCGGCTCAAACCCGGATGCCGCGCTCTACTGGCTGTGCCGCATGCTCGATGGCGGCGCCGACCCGCGCTACCTCTCGCGGCGCATCGTGCGCATGGCTTGGGAGGACATCGGCCTCGCCGACCCACGCGCCATGCAGATCGCCAACGACGCCGCCACCACCTTCGAACGTCTGGGCAGCCCGGAAGGCGAACTGGCCTTGGCGCAGGCCGTGATTTATCTCGCCGTCGCCGCCAAAAGCAACGCGGGCTACAAGGCTTACAACGAAGTGCGAGCCTTCGTGAAGCAGGATAGAAGCCGGGAAGTACCGGTACATCTCAGAAACGCACCAACAAAACTGATGAAAGAACTCGGCTACGGCCACGCCTACCGCTACGCCCATGACGAGCCCAACGCCTATGCTGCCGGTGAAAGCTATCTGCCGGAGGGGATGGCCGAACCCCATTGGTATCAGCCGGTTACCAGAGGTCTGGAAATCAGGATTGGCGAAAAACTCGCGCAGCTGAAAGCGTGGGATGAGGCGGCGGGGAAGAAGCAGTAGAGCCGCCTTCAACACCCGCAAGCGACTAATCGTACCTACGGTTTTTGTCCTGCCCCTGAGCTTGAACGTTAGACTGGAATTGTGTTGCGCAACACGCAACGTTCTACTATCATCGCTACATGATCAAATCTTTTCGGCACAAGGGGCTTGCCAAGTTGTTTGAAACAGGAAGCGCAGCCGGAGTTCAACCAAGTCACGCAAAGCGTTTGCGTCTTCAACTCACAGCGCTGGATACGGCACAAACAATAGAAGACATGGATATTGCAGGCTTTCGTCTGCATCCTTTATTGGGTCAGGAAAAAGGACGGTGGTCTATTACTGTCAATGGCAACTGGCGTCTGACTTTCGAGTTTATAGAGGGTCACGCATACGTTTTGGATTATGAGGATTATCACTAATGTCTATGCACAACCCTCCCCATCCTGGTGAATTCATCACAGGAATTTATTTGGAACCTAATAATATCAGTGGGCGCGAGCTGGCTCAAAAACTGGATGTTGCACCCTCCACATTGCATCGCATTTTGAATGGTATGAGCCGTATAACGCCAGAAATGGCTTTGCGCTTGTCTAAAGCACTAGG
>CAYMYD010000025.1:0-16718 GCA_964394535.1 uncultured Propionivibrio sp.
CCGTGGAATTTTTCCGGCAGCGGGCGCAGCGATTTGGAGAGCAGGCGAATTTCCGAGCATTGCACGGTCAGTTCGTTGGTCTTGGTGCGGAACATGGTGCCGACTGCGCCGACGATATCGCCGATATCCCAGCGCTTGAACGCGGCATAGACTTCCTCGCCCACCTTGTCACGAGTCACATAAAGCTGGATGCGCCCGCCTACGTCGGAGATGGTGATGAACGCAGCCTTGCCCATCACGCGCTTCAACATGATTCGCCCGGCAACACTGACCGTGACCGGACTGGCTTCGAGTTCCTCGCCGGTTTTGCTGTCGTACCGTTCGATGAGCTGGCTGGAAATATCCTTGCGCACAAAGTCGTTCGGATACGCGTGCCCGCTGCTGCGCCATTCGGCAAGCTTGGCGCGGCGTTCAAGGATGATATGGTTTTCGTCCTGCTCGGTCGGGGCGGGGGTGTTGTTTTGTTCGGACATGGTGGAGTTCTTCGGAATAAGTGAGGAAAAGTCTTACACGCCTTGCTTCAGGCTGGCTTCGATGAATTCATCCAGATCGCCGTCGAGTACGTTCTGCGTATCGCCACGTTCGACGTTGGTGCGCAAATCCTTGATGCGCGACTGGTCTAGCACGTAGGAACGAATCTGGTGGCCCCAGCCGATGTCGGTCTTGGCATCCTCCAGCTTCTGCTGGCTTTCCTGACGTTTGCGCAGCTCGGCTTCATAGAGCCGTGATTTCAGCATGGCCATCGCCTCGGCGCGGTTGCGGTGCTGCGAGCGGTCATTCTGGCACTGCACGACGATACCCGAAGGCTCGTGCGTGATGCGCACCGCCGAATCGGTCTTGTTGATGTGCTGACCACCCGCACCGGATGCGCGGTAGGTGTCGATGCGCAGGTCGGCGGGATTCACCTCGATTTCGAAGGAGTCATCGATTTCCGGGTAGACGAAGACCGAGGCGAAGCTGGTGTGACGGCGAGCGTTGGAATCGAACGGTGATTTGCGTACCAGACGGTGAATGCCGGTTTCCGAACGCAGCATGCCGAAGCAGTAATCGCCGGACAGCTTGATGGTCGCCGTCTTGATGCCTGCGACATCGCCTTCGCTTTCATCAAGAACTTCGACGGTGTAATTCTTGTGTTCGCCGTATTTGACGTACATGCGCAACAGCATCGAGGCCCAGTCCTGCGCTTCTGTCCCGCCGGCACCGGCCTGGATGTCAATGAAACAGTTGAGCGGATCGGCCGGATTGTTGAACATGCGACGGAATTCGAGGTTGGCGACTTCCTTTTCAACCGCATCGAGGTCGTCGGAAACGGCCAGCAGGGTGGCATCGTCTTCCTCTTCGGCGGCCATGTCGAAGAGTTCGTGCGTATCCTTCAGGCGGGTGCTTACGCCGTCGAGCGTCAGCACCACATCTTCCAGCACTTTCTTTTCTTTGGCGAGTTTCTGTGCGCGCTCGGTGTTGTCCCAGACTTTCGGGTCTTCAAGTTCGCGGGAGATGGCGCTTAGCTGATCGAATTTCTGATCGTAGTCAAAGATACCTCCGTAACTCGGCGGCGCGCTGGGCGACATCGTCGAGTCGGTGAGCGATGATGTTGAACTGTTCTGATTCCATGATCTTCCAAAGGGTAAAAAACGAAACATTATAACCGTCGCTGACCGTGGCGCGCGGAGACAAGCCGTCGGAAAATTGTCAGGGCCAAGCCTGATGCTTTTTGCTCAGCGTGAATAGACGGTTTGTTTTTTTATAAGCATTTGTTTTTAATATAGATTATAAGCCTTCTTATCTCTTATGTCATTTTCCGTTAAAATGTCCTCAAGGCAATCTGGATTCTGCTTTGCCATCTTGATTCAATCCCCCTTTTAACGGAGTCGGTGTTCCCATGAGTCTTTCTTCACGAACGGCAGGTTTTTCCATTTCCACCAAACTCAATCTGGTTCTGGCCTTGTCGGTGCTGGTCGTGCTGGGCGGTGCAGGCGCTTATCTGAGCTATTGGCTGGGGCAGAAAAGCGAAGCGCGCAGCATGGCCGAGATGGATCGTTCCAACCTGCAGGTGGTCGATATGGTCGAGGCCTACGCGTCCGTCCTGGAGCATTCCGCCGAATCACTGGGCGCGCAGTTTTCAGCCGACCTGCCCAAACCTCTGACGATTGATTCGACAGAGCACATGGTCAGCGGAAAGAGCGAACTGCCGGTGTTGCGGGGTGGTGATCAGGTGCTCAACAACAATTTCGTTTTGGTGGATTCGTATGCCAGCAACGCGCATGCGATTGCCACGGTGTTCATCCGCCATGGCGACGATTTTTTCCGGGTGGCGACCTCGCTGAAAAAGGAGGACGGTGAGCGGGCCGTCGGTACTGCGCTGGGCAACAAGCATCCGGCCTTTGCCGCGATGATGGCGGGCACCCCCTTTACCGGACGTGCCAAGCTGTTCGGTCGCGATTACATGGCTCGCTATCTGCCCCTCAAGGACGCCGCAGGACAGGTGATCGGTCTTGCCTTCATTGGTATCGACTTCACCGAGGGGCTGGCCGCCCTTGAGCAAAAAATCAACGTGATCAAGTTCGGTGAGACCGGCCTGACCTCCGTGATCGATACGGGGCTGGAGCCGGGCCGGGTGCTCATTCATCGTGCGCTGAAGGGCAAAAATATTCTCGACGCGCGGGACGTCAATGGCCGTGCCTTCATCAAGGAGATGATCGACCTCAAGAACGGTACGCTGCGTCACGGGATGCTCCAGCAGAGTGGTAATTCGTCAGCAGAACGAATCTCGGTGGTGCATAGCTTCGACAAATGGAACTGGCTGATCACCAGCACCGTCGACGTGGATGAGCTGATGCGTGATGCGCACGAGCTGCGGGTCCGTTTTGTCCAGATCGGTTTGCTGGTGATTGTGGTGCTGATCGTGGTGGTCTATACGAGTTCCCGACGCTGGGTCAGCCAGCCGTTGGCTGAGGCGGTGGCCTTGACCCGACGTGTGGCGGGCGGCGATCTCTCGGTGAATATCCGGGTGGAGAGCCGTGACGAGGTTGGCAATCTGCTGGAGGCCACCAATCAGATGTGCGAGCAGTTGCGCACGATCATCGGCTACGTCAACGAAAGCATCGACAAGCTTGACGAAGACGCCGGCAATCTGGTCAGCGTGTCGGAGCAATTGAGCGAGAATTCCGGCGCACAAAGCGAGGCGGCGACGGCCGTGTCGGCAGCGATCGAGCAATTGACGGCAAGCGTGGACCGTGTCTCCGGCTTTGCGCTGGAGGCGAAGGAAACGGCGGAACAGTCTGAAACCGTGTCGGACAACGGGGCTACGGTGATCGAGTCGGCGACCAATGAAATGGTCAGCATCGCTGACACGGTTCGTCAGGCGTCGGCGACGGTTTCCCGTCTGGGGACGCAGTCGGAAGAAATCGCCACGGTGGTCAATGTGATTCGCGGCATTGCCGATCAGACCAATCTTCTGGCGCTCAATGCCGCCATCGAGGCGGCACGTGCGGGCGAGCAGGGACGCGGTTTTGCCGTCGTTGCCGACGAAGTGCGTCAGCTTGCCGAACGCACCACGCAGTCGACGCAGGAAATCGCCGAGATGATCGAACGGATCCAGGCCGACGCCAATGCAGCCGTTACCGACATGAAGGCGGGGGTCGAGCAGGTCGATATCGGGGTTGAGCTGGCCGGCAAGGCGGGAACGAGCATCCGTGACATCAAGCAGGGTTCGTCACGGGTTGGCGAGGCTGTCAATGGCATTGCCGATGCGCTGCGCGAGCAGACGGCTTCCAGCCACGACATCGCGCAAAACATGGAAAACATCGCCCAGCAGGTCGAACGCAATCACGGGCAAACCATGCAGACCTCGGAAGCGGCGGCCAACATCAAAAAGCTGATCGTGGTGTTGCGCAAGAACATCGCGCATTTCAGGCTGTAACAGAGTGCCGGAGGGCGCTTCGCGAAGCGCCCCTACAACCCCTACATACGCTTGGCCAGCCGTACCGGGATGCGTTGTGCGCCGAATGGCTTGCCGGGTTTGCCGAAGTGGCCGGCAATCGCTGTCCGGCAGTGCGGACAACATCCCTCGGCAGAAAGCTCGTAGCGGCGGATGTTGTGCCAGTCGCGCTCGATCAGCAGCGCCTGGCAATTCGGACAGAAAGTGCTGCCCCCTTCACTGTCGTGCACGTTGCCGGTGTAGACGTAGTGCAGACCGGCGTCCAGCGCGATGTTGCGTGCCAGTGACAGCGAGGCCGGTGCGGTGCGCGGCAGTTCGGTCATTTTCCAGTCGGGATGGAAGGCGGTGAAGTGCAGTGGCACTTCCGGGCCGAGTTCGCGGACGATCCATTGCGTGAGCGCCCCGATTTCCTGCGCCGAATCGTTCTGGCTGGGAATCAGCAGGGTGGTGATTTCCAGCCAGCACGAGGTTTCGTGGCGAATCTGGCAGAGCCGGTCAAGCACCGGTTGCAGACGGCCACCGCACAGGCGAACATAAAAATCGTCCGAAAATGCCTTGAGGTCGACATTGGCCGCGTCAAGCACGGCAAAAAACTCGCGGGCCGCCGCGCCGTGCATGTAGGCGGCGGTGACAGCGACAGTCTTGACCCCATGCTGACGGCAGGCAATGGCCGTATCAATCGCATATTCGGCAAAGATCACCGGATCGTTGTAGGTGAAGGCGACCGATTGTGCGCCGTAGGCCAATGCCGCCGCGGCGATACCTTCCGGGCTGGCGGCGTCCATCTGGCGGTCCAGATCGCGTGATCGGGTCATGTCCCAGTTCTGGCAGAACTTGCAGGCGAGATTGCAGCCCGCCGTGCCGAAGGAAAGGATTGCCGAGCCGGGATAAAAGTGGTTGAGCGGCTTTTTCTCGATCGGGTCGATGCAAAAACCGGTGGAGCGACCATAGGTGCTCAGCACCATTTTGCCGCCGAGGTTCTGGCGCACGAAGCAGAGGCCGCGCTGACCTTCACGCAACTGGCAGTCACGCGGACAGAGGTCGCACTGGATGCGTGCGTCGTTTTCATTCCCCAGCGGGTGCCACCACTGCGCGGGATGGGCGGATTCCGGGGTTTTCAGGTCTCTTTCCATTTCTGTACCCCGTAACGAGCCAGGCGTATCTCCTCGTCCCAGAAATCGGCGGGCAGGCCGGCCTTGAGTTTGAGTTGCTGCAGGAAGTGGCGCGGTTCGGACAGGGACTCCCAAACCTGCGGCAGGAAGGTGGCGCGCCGGTGGCCATGCCGCAGAATCAGACCGTCCACGCCAGGACGCAGGCGGGCCAGCGCATCTGCCTCGTCGCTGCAAGCAAACGGCTGGGCGGCTTCGAGCAAGGAGACTTCAACGCGGGTACGCGCCAGTTCGTCCGCCGACAGGGGGCGAAAACGCGGATCGCGGAGGGCGGCGGATAGCGCATTTCCGGCCACATCCTCGCCCAGCGGGCGATGGGCTTCCAGCGTGCCGATACAGCCGCGCAGATTTCCTGCCTGGGTCAGGGTGACAAAGGTGGCCGCTGGCAGGGCCAGGGCCGGATGCGGCGTTACCGGGCGCGTCGGCAGGGAAAAGTGCTGGTTGAGGGCGTTACGGGCGATGGTCAGCAGGGTCGGGCCGAGGGTGTCGCTGTCCGTTTCGCTCGCCGTGAAGGCAAAGGCGGCATAGCCGACAACCCGTGCTTTGTCACCGGCCGTATCGCCAGAGTTACGCAGATCGACGAGGCTGGCCTGCAAGCCGTGTCGCTGTGCGGCGAGCAGCAGGCCATTGATCGGCGTCGCGCCACAGGCCGCGTCATGGCGAACTGTCGGGTCGAGATCGAGAATGCGCTGCACCGTCTCGCTGTCAGTGATCTGCGCATCGGCATGGGGAAGGTAGTGCGAGAGGTCGGAGCTCACCACGATCAGTGTTTCCTCGCCGCCCCACAGGCGTTCCAGCACCTCGGCCACCTGTTCCGGCGAAGCCCGGCCAACGGCCAGCGGCAGCAGCGAAAAATCGTCGAACACGCTCTGCAGGAAAGGCAGTTGCACTTCGAGTGAATGTTCCTGCGCATGCGCTGCCTCGCTGACCAGCACCTGTGGCAGATCGCGGAGCAGTTCGACGGCCTGTGCATCAATGGTCACTTGACCGAGTGGCGTGACAAAACCGCTACTGGCCGGTAAGGCCAGTCCGTCGACGGCGACCCGGTGCGTCGGCCCGAGCAGCACGACACGGCGGATCGTCTGGCGCAAGCGGCGCAGTGGCGCATAAATGCTGGCCGCAATCGGGCCGGAGTAGATGTAACCGGCATGCGGTGCGATGATCGCCTTGGGCTGGGGCAGGGCGCTTTCCGGCACCTTGTCGAGCAGTTGCCCGAGCGTTTTTTTCAGCGTCAGCGTGTCGCCCGGATAGAAAGTCCCGGCAACCGCTGCGGGACGCAGGTTTGCATTCATGTCCTCACTCCTGAAGGCCGCTTACATTTTCTTCGTCAGTTCCTCGCGTCGCAGCAGAAAGACAAAATCATCCCCGGCTTCCGTGTCGAGCCAGGTGAAAGGAATATTGGGAAAGGCCGCTTCGAGGGCTTCACGGTTGTTGCCGATTTCCACGACCAGGATGCCGCCGGGATTGAGATGGCTGGCTGCTTCCCTGAGCAGGGTGCGCGTGCAGTCGAGGCCGTCTTCGCCACTGGCCAGCGCCAGCTCCGGTTCGCGGCGGTATTCGTCGGGCAGGGTGCGCATCGATTCGGCGTTGACGTAAGGTGGGTTGGCGATGATCACGTCGTAACGTTGCTGCGCCAGCGCGGTAAAGGCGTCCGATTCGACCAGGCGGATGCGGGAGGCCAGCCCGTATTCTTCGACATTGCGCTGCGCCACGGCGAGCGCGTCGGGCGAGAGGTCGACGGCATCGACGGCCGCTTCGGGGAAGGCCAGCGCGGCCAGAATGGCGAGACAGCCGGAGCCGGTGCACATATCAAGGACCTGCCCGACCGCCCAGGGGTCGGAAACCCACGGCTTGAGCTGGTCTTCGAGGATTTCGGCGATATGCGAACGCGGCACGATGACCCGCTGGTCAACGTAAAAGCGGTAGTCTCCGAGCCAGGCTTCCTGGGTGAGGTAAGCCGCTGGCAGCCGCTCGTTGATGCGCCTTTCGATGACTTTCAACGCGCCGTCGAGTTCATCGCGGGTCAGGCGGGCATCCATGAAAGGATCCAGCCGATCCAGCGGCAGATGCAGGGTATGCAGCAGCAGGTAGGCCGCTTCATCCCAGGCGTTGTCACTGCCGTGCCCGAAATAGAGCTGTGCCTCGTTGAAACGGCTGACGGAAAAGCGCATCAGGTCGCGCAGGGTGAAAAGTTCGTTGCGGGCTTGTGCGAACATGGGGTTTGAGTGGAATGCAGTGGTTAGTGGCTGGTGCGAAAAAGCAGTGAGGAGAGATGAGTGAGGAGTGGTGCGGATGCGCCATTGGTTTTGCTCCTCACTCCGTACTCCTCGCAGCAGTTTTCACCCTTCGGGGGGCGCCCTGTGAAATAGCGAAGGCGGTCAGCGGGTGATCGGGCGGTAGCGGATGCGCTTGGGTTTCGCGCCTTCTTCGCCCAGACGTTTGCGCTTGTCTTCCTCATACTCCTGATAGTTGCCGGTGTAGAAGCTCCATTGTGATTCGCCCTCGCAGGCAAGGATGTGCGTGCAGATGCGGTCGAGGAACCAGCGGTCGTGCGAGATGATCATCGCGCAACCGGCAAATTCGAGCAGCGCGTCTTCGAGCGCACGCAGGGTTTCCACGTCAAGGTCGTTGGACGGTTCGTCGAGCAGCAGGAGGTTGCCGCCGGTCATCAGTGTCTTGGCCAGATGCAGGCGACCGCGTTCGCCGCCGGAGAGCTTGCCGACGATCTTCTGCTGATCGGCTCCCTTGAAATTGAAGCGGCCGATATAGGCGCGGCTCGGCATTTCAAACTTGCCGATCTGAATGATGTCACGACCTTCCGAGAGTTCCTCGAAAACGGTCTTTTCGCCGGAGAGATGTTCGCGACTTTGGTCGACGTAGGCCATTTGCACCGTCGGGCCGACGTCGATCACACCGCTGTCGGGCTGTTCGGCACCGGTAATCATGCGGAACAGCGTCGATTTGCCTGCCCCGTTCGGGCCGATGATGCCGACAATCGCGCCGGGCGGTACGGAAAACGAGAGGTTGTCGATCAGCAGGCGGTCGCCGTAACCCTTGGAAACGCCCTTGAATTCCAGAACCTGATTGCCCAGCCGCTCGGCGACGGGGATGAAGATTTCCTGCGTTTCGTTGCGCTGCTGATATTCGTAGCTGGCCATTTCCTCGTAACGGGCAATCCGCGCCTTGCTCTTGGCCTGCCGTGCCTTGGGGTTGGAACGCACCCATTCGAGTTCCTGCTTCATCGCCTTCATGCGCGCGTCGACCTGTTTCTGTTCGGTCAGCAGGCGCGCTTCCTTCTGCTCCAGCCAGGACGAGTAATTGCCTTTCCAGGGGATGCCGTGGCCCCGGTCGAGTTCGAGAATCCACTCGGCGGCGTTGTCGAGGAAGTAGCGGTCGTGGGTGACGGCGACGACGGTGCCGGGAAAACGCACCAGATATTGTTCCAGCCATTCGACCGATTCGGCGTCGAGGTGGTTGGTCGGTTCGTCGAGCAGCAGCATGTCGGGCTTGGAGAGCAGGAGTTTACACAGCGCGACGCGGCGCTTTTCACCGCCGGAAAGCGTTTTGATCGAGGCCTCCCACGGGGGCAAACGCAGCGCATCGGCGGCAATTTCCATCTGGTTTTCGATGTCGGAACCGGCCGTGGCGATGATCGCTTCCAGCCGCGCCTGCTCTTCGGCGAGTTTGTCGAAATCGGCGTCCGGTTCGGCGTAGGCGGCATAGACCTCTTCCAGTCGGGTCTGCGCTTCCATGACTTCACCCATGCCGCTTTCCACTTCCTCGCGCACGGTCATTTCCGGGTTGAGTTGTGGTTCCTGCGGCAGATAGCCGATACGAATTCCGGCCAGATGCTGCACCTCGCCTTCGAATTCGGTATCGACCTTGGCCATGATGCGCAGTACGGTTGATTTACCCGAACCGTTGAGCCCCAGCAGGCCGATTTTTGCGCCCGGGAAAAAGGAAAGGGAAATGTCCTTGATGATCTGACGTTTCGGAGGAACGACTTTGCTCACGCGGAGCATCGACATAACGTATTGAGCCATAGTTCTTTCGTGCAAGAAATTAGAAAAAACAGAAGTTTAACCCAGATTGTCCATCAGGGTTTTTTGAGCGTTCAGCGCTCAAGTAGCATCAAGTAGCAGAATGAGCTGCCCTTCTTCCGCACGCTCACCGGGGGCGACGTGTAGCGAAATGACGGTGCCGGCGTTCGGAGAAGGGATGTCGAGGGCGAGCTTGCCGGTTTCCAGAACGATCAGCACGTCGTCGTGCCTGACCTGATCGCCCGGTGCAACCAGAACTTCAGCAATGGAGATCTCGCCGCTGGCGCAGTTGCCACAGGTTTCCCAGCATTCCGGATAGTTCGGGACGCGGATTTCAATGCGTTTTCCCATGATGAAGATTTGTTCGTGGTGTCAGAAGATGTTTTTTTGTGCCGGGCAAAATACCTGCCGGTATTGAAAGTGCTATGATCGTCGCTGCTTTTGGCAGCTTGCCGGTGCAAGCGACCAGACCATTCCGATTCGTACGGGAGCATCAGTTTTTTATGAGTGAGAGTCAAGATTCCGATCTGGACAAGCGTGGTGAGGAGCTCAACGCACAGCGCTTCCAGATGTTGGCGGATATTGCCAAGGAATTGGCCGGTGAGGTGGTCTTTCCGACCTATTTTGATGCGGCTTTCCGTTTGCGCCGTGAATTGCAGAATCCCGAACTTCCCCTTTCCCGCATGGCGACCATTGTCAGCCTGGAGCCGCTGGTCGCCAGTCGGCTGATGAATCTGGCCGGGTCGGTCATGTATAGCCCGGATGGTTCGGCGCCACGCGACCTGAAAACCGCGATCAAGCGGCTGGGGATCGAGGTGGTACGGACAACGGCGCTGGCGATTGCCATGAACCAGCTTATGCGCTCCAAGGAAACCGCCGTATTCAGCGATCTGGCACGTCTGCTGTGGGATCATTCGATGAAATCCGCAGCGGCGACGCGCCTGCTGGCCCGGAAATTCACCCGCATCAACCCGGATGAAGCCATGCTGGCCGGTCTGGTACATGATCTGGGGGCCTTTTACATGCTCTACCGCGCGGCGCAGTATTCGGAATTGCGTGTCCGTCCGGACAGCGTTCGTTTCCTGATCCTGCAATGGCATGAAAGCATCGGCGTAACCCTGTTCGGTTCGCTCGACATGCCGGACGAAGTGGTCATTGCCGCCACCGACCACGATCAGGTACAGCCGCTGCCGGAAACGCCACGTTCGCTGGCCGATCTGGTCTACCTGGGCAACCTGCTGGCGGGGGGGCATACGGCCTGGTCGGGTGTCGCGGAAGAAGATTACGCCGACTTGCTGTCCGCAGCGGCCGAGCAGTACGCCGACCTGTTGCCGGCGATCGAAAACGATGCCAAGGCGATGCTCTCGGTTTTTGTCTGAAACGCCATCGAGGGAAAAATGTCCACTCCTCGCTCGCTGCTGCGAATAATGACCCTGCTGTATGCGATTTATTTCGTTGTTTCCAGCATCGGCAGTGGTTTTAGCCTGTTCAAAGGCCTGGTTTTCGTCCTTTTGGCCTGTGGCGGCTGGGGGATATGGCCGGGGCTGTTCCTGTTCATTGGCCTGTTGATGTTTTACGATGCGTTGCTCGGCCTCTTTCTCGGCCATACCGGCGATTTCCACGGGCGCTCCGGCCAGAGCCGCGAGATTCAGCGGGCTACGGAACCAGCGCTGTTCTGGGTTGCCGTTCTGTGCAAACTGTTGATTTCCTGTCTGGCGGCTGGCTATGTGCTGATCGCCGAGCGGAAGGAAAAAAAGCAGGATGATTGAGCACGGAGGCTACGGGCCGGCAAGGCTCAGAAAAAGAATTTGGCGTAGATTTCCAGCCGGTTGCGCAGGGTTTTTTCGCCGAATTCCGAATACGCTTTTCCGTCAAGAAAGACCAGGCGGGCGCGGATTTCGGTGTCCTTGAAGCCGGTGTAGCTCAGCTCCGGCGTAATCTGATAGCTGCCGTCACGCAGATTGCTTATTGCGCTGATCGCTGCCGCACCATAGAGCCAGTCGAACGGTTCGCTCACGCTGGCTTTCAGGTAAAGATAGTCACGCCCCGGATTGGGACGACCATAGCCGGACTGCGCTACCTGACGTGCCTTGGCGGCGAGCGTTGCTGGCGCATTGTTCGCCGTGGCGCGTTCCAGAAAGTGGAAGTAGTCATCAAGCTCGCCCGCGCTGTAACCGGAGCCGTTGCGGTAATACTCGCCGATCCAGGTGACTTCGCCGGGGGTGATGTAACGGAATCCCAGCAGCCAGGAATTGAAGCTTGTCAGCTGGCTGTGACCGGTGCCGCTGGCCGTGATGGTGTTGCGCGTGGCATCGACAGTGCGCGCCCATTCGCCATGAACCTCCAGCGCGGGGTTGAGATTGCGTGAAAAATCGAAGCCGTAGCTTTCCGGTCTGGCCCCCTTGCCACGCCACATCAGATCAATATCGGTATCAAAGGCCAGGAGATACAGCCGGGCCGCCGGGTTCGAGGATTTCTTGCTGCCGAAATCCGTGTTCAGATGGTCGCTGGTGGGCAGGACGAGTCCGGTCAGCGCGATGCTGCTCAGGCCGTCGGCAGAGTCGGTTTCGAAACGCTTGCTCCATTCGACGCTGGCCATTTCAAAGCCCTCGCGCGCCAGCAAGGGGTCGCTCGGGTCTTTCTGGCGTTCGACAAAGCCGGTGGGGCTCCAGGCATAGCCCTTGCCCCAGCGCTGTACGCGCTTGCCAAGGTCAAGGGAAAGTTCCGGCCCGGCGCTCCAGCGCAGACCGCCTTCCATGACCTTGGGTTTGAGTGTCGTTGAATCCAGCGCATCCACCGCGTTGCTGGCCTGAACGCGCACATCGGCAACAAACGGATCCAGATTCAGCTTGCCGCTGGTTTCCAGGGTCGTCGTGCTGCGCAGCAGGGTACTGCGCGACGATTTGCCCGGATAGGCCAGCCGGTAGGCCGGGCTGTCGCCACGCAGCTTGAGGACTTCCCCTTTCTGTTCGAGATAGCCGGAGAATTCAAAGGTCTTCTTTTCAAATTCGCTGGCATCGAAAGTGAATTCTTCGGCGCTGGCGGGCGGCAGGGCGGCCGCCAGCAACAGGGTCAATCCGGTGGCCAGCGTACGCTTTTTCATTTGCGCAGCTCCTCCATGCGCGACATGAAGCCCTGGGTGAAAACCTCATCCGGGAAGTCCTTCTTTTTGAGGCCGGAGTAGAGCATTACCGATTTGAAACCCTTGTACAGCGGGCTGTCGGTTTCGATGGTCGAAGGGCGTTTGATGCCATTGCCGAAATCCTTGATGTCCTTGAAATAAAGGGTTTTCATCAACATGCCGCTGGAAGCGTAGGCTTCGATCTCGGTAGGCAGGATCAGTTTTTTGTCGACCTTGAGTTTCAGCCGGTCGTAAGCCACTTCACCGGTTTTGGCCTTGAGATCGAGCAGGTAAAGTCCGTCCTTTTCTTCGGCGGACTTGACGTCGTATTCCACCGCATAATCCAGGCGCATGATGTCGGCGTTGTTGAATACGCCGCCAACCACCGATTGCAGGCTGGTGATGCGTACCGGCTTGCCGACATTGGGAATGTAGAGCCACATGTTGTCGCCCTGGCGCAGGGTGGTTCGTCCCTTGTCTGTGGTCGGCGAGAGGAAGAGGGTGGCCATCTGATCCTTGCCCTTCTTGGCCGAATAGATGACAAATTCTTTCTTCTTGCCGTCCGGTTCGATGTTGATCAGCTTGCGATAGGATTCGTAGGATTCCGGCTCCAGATTGCGGTCGACTTTTTTGAGGATGTCCAGCCCATCAATGGCCGAGGCCAGCAAGGGCAGGCAGAGGATGGTGAAGGCGAAGAGTTGGCGGGTTTTCATGGGGGTTCTCCGTGGTCGGGTAGGGCAGGTGAGGGCAGGAAGGGGGGAGAGAAAGAGAAGGAGGTGGAGGAGAAGCGTTTCAACCAGCGATCGGTTTTACCCTTCCCCTTTCCCGTATCATCAAACGTGGCGCAGGGCCTGGATCGGGTCCATGCGGGCAGCGCGCCAGGCGGGTTGCAGGCTGGCAAGACCGGATACCAGCACCGCCAGCAGGATCACGCCGGGAACTTCGATGAAGTCCAGTCCTGGATACAGCGTGATCTGCTCGCGGCCAAAGCTGAAAACCACCGGATAAGCGTTCAAGAGGGCGATGATCCCATAGCTCAGGGCAATGCCGGCCAAGGCACCGGCTAGTCCGAGCAGCAGGCCTTCGATCAGGAAAATCGCCATCAGCTTGCCCGGCTGGGTGCCGATGGCTGCCAGGGTGCCGATTTCACGGATGCGCTCATAAACGGCCATCAGCATCACGTTCATCACGCTCACCAGCACAATGGCGATCAGCATGATGCGGATAAAGAGCGTCATCAGGTCGATCATGCGCACGATGCTGGCAAAGGGCGAAAGGTCCGACCACAGATGCAGTTCAGTGGCGGGCTTGTCTTCCTTGTTGCGGATTTCATCGAGTGCCTTGCTCAAACGCTGCTGCACTTCGCCAAGTTTGGCGAGTGACTTCAGGCGCACGGCGATTTCCATGACTTCCGGCTGTTCCATGCGCAGCAGTTCGCGGGCGTCGTCGATATGGATATAGCCGTCGCGTCCGCCAGGGCCGGTGACACCATCCAGTATGCCGCCGACGGTAAAGGGCTTGCCATTCACCGAGCCCGATGAATTGGTGACCACCAGCACCACCTGATCGCCAACCTTGACCTTCATGCCGCGCGCCAGAAGCTGTGGAATCAGCACCTTGCCCGGTGATACCAGTGCGCCGGTCTTGTCGCCGTCGTTAATGCGCTGGCGCAGGCCCGGCACCGTGGCATCCTCGGCGGCGGGATCGACACCGTTCAGGCGGATACTGGTGTTCTCGGTAAAGTTGCTGAACATCGCCCCCAGTTTGACGCGCTTGGAGTACGCCAGAATTTCCGGTTCCGCCTTCAGCATTTCCTCGATCCGGCTAACCGCCTTGGGTTGCAGGCTCAGATTGAGCGGCAGATTGTCGATGGAGGCGGTATAACCCTTGCGGTGCACCTGCAGGTGGCCGAGCATGCTGTCGGTGATCGAACCGATCATCGTCTGTTTGAACGATCCGGCAGCCGCCAGGAAAATCAGCAGCGCCGTCACGCCGAGCGTGATCAGCAGGGAGGTCAGCAGGGTGCGACGGCGGTAACGGGTCAGATTGCGTGCCGCCAGATTGATCGTGGAGATCATGCGTGGCCTCCTTCCTGTTGCAGACGGCCATCTTCCAGCGTGAAGGTCAGTTCGGCTTCGTTCATGATTTTCGGATCGTGAGTGGAAAAGATGAAGGAGGTACCAAAATCATCACGCATCGCCTTCATCAGATTGATGATGCGGTAAGCGGTGTCGTGATCGAGATTGGCCGTCGGCTCGTCGGCCAGCACCAGGCGCGGTTCGCCGACCAGGGCACGGGCTACGGCAACCCGCTGTCGCTGTCCGCCGGAAAGCTGGTCGGGGCGCTTGTGCGCCTGTGCGCTCATGTCCACGGCGGCGATCATCTTCTGTACCCGCTCCCGCCGCTTTTCCGGCGACCAGCCCCGCACCATGAGCAGCGGATATTCGATGTTTTCATAGACGCTCAAGACCGGCACCAGATTGAAATCCTGGAAGATGAAGCCCAGATGTTCGCCACGAAACGCGGCGGCCTGCTGGCGCGATAGCGTACCGATGTCCGTGCCATTGACCAGCAGGGTGCCGCTGTCCGGGTGATCCAGGCAGCCGATCAGGTTGAGCAGGGTTGACTTGCCGCTCCCCGACGGGCCGACGAAGGCGGCAAAAGCCCCTTCGTCAATCGAAAAACTGATGCCTTTCAACGCCGGGACCTGCATATCGCCGACCCGGTAACTTTTGGTAATGTTTGTCGCCTGTATTAACGTCATCTGGGGCTCCTGAAGGTGTTCGCTGTTGTAGTCTGCCAGCGCGAGCATTTGAAATCATTGATGTAAGCGGTTTATTTCAATCTGCCTGCAATTTGTATCGCAGTGTTGCAGAATAACGAAGTTGCTACAATTTGTTACAAGCCAGGTGTCACGGATTGTTTTTTGCTTGTGTCGTAAGTGGTGGATTTGTGAACGGTTGACGTGCCGGAAATTTGAAAGACTTCGAATTGCCGAACCCCCTGTTGCTGGGCTACAATCAAGCGCTTTCTGAAAAGTGAGCGGGAGGGGCGAGAATCCATCCCGCTTTTTTTGCGTATCTGAAGCTCTGGTCGAGGAGTTCCCTGTGTCGTTGTTACCCGCTTTCCCGCCCGCTGTGCTGGTGCTTGCCGATGGAACCGTTTTTCGCGGTCATGCCGTTGGTGCTCAAGGTATCCGTAGTGGCGAGCTTGTCTTCAATACGGCGATGTCCGGTTATCAGGAAATCCTGAGTGACCCTTCCTATTGCCGCCAGATTGTCACACTGACCTATCCGCATATCGGCAACACCGGCTGTAATGCCGAAGATGTTGAATCCCATGCCAATTTTGTGGCGGGTCTGGTCATCCGTGATCTGCCCCTGCGTGCCGAGAACTGGCGGATGCAGGAAACGCTCCACGACTATCTGGTACGTCATGACATCGTGGCGATTGCCGGACTGGATACCCGCAAGCTGACACGCATCCTGCGTGACAAGGGCGCACAGGGCGGCTGCATCATGGCCGGGGAAGTCGATGAGGAGAAGGCGCTGGCGGCAGCCCGTGCTTTTTCCGGACTTTCGGGGATGGATCTGGTGCAGGTGGTCAGTACCGACAAGCCCTACGAGTGGAACGAAGGCGAATGGACCATCCAGGGCTATCAGCCGGCACCCGAACCACGCTATCACGTCGTGGCCTATGATTTCGGCGTCAAGCGCAACATCCTGCGGATGCTGGCTTCACGTGGCTGCCGTGTTACGGTGGTGCCGGCGCAGACGACAGCTGCGCAGGTGCTTGAATACCAGCCGGACGGCGTTTTTCTCTCCAACGGCCCCGGCGACCCGGAGCCTTGCACTTACGCGATTACCGCCATCCGCGAACTGCTGGCCAGGAAGATCCCCATTTACGGGATCTGTCTTGGGCATCAACTGCTGGCCTTGGCCTCCGGTGCACGGACAGTCAAGATGAAGTTCGGTCATCATGGCACCAACCATCCGGTTCGGGATCTGGCGACCGGTCTGGTGATGATCACCACGCAGAACCACGGCTTTGCCGTTGATCCCGCCACCCTGCCGGAAAACCTGAAAGTGACGCATGTGTCGCTCTTTGACGGTTCCGTACAGGGCCTGTCGCGGACCGATGTGCCGGCGTTTTCCTTCCAGGGACACCCGGAAGCCAGCTCCGGCCCACACGACGCGGCGCACCTGTTTGACCGCTTCACGGCGGATATGGATTGCTTCAAGCGTGCAAAGTGAATGATGTGCTGATCTTGCTCACCTTTCATTTTTCACATTTCACGTTTCACGGATAAAAAATGCCAAAACGTACAGACATCAAAAGTATTCTCATCATCGGTGCCGGCCCGATCGTGATCGGCCAGGCGTGCGAGTTCGACTATTCCGGCGCGCAGGCCTGCAAGGCGCTGCGCGAGGAGGGTTACAAGGTCATTCTGG